>NZ_WXWP01000138.1:0-6098 GCF_009904765.1 Vibrio sp. V39_P1S14PM300 | reverse complement strand
GTGTAAAGATGAAACAGATATCAGATGATGAGGAGTTAATGTTTTTACCGACAAGTTTTTATTTGTTGAATTTTTAATCCAAGGATGAGAGTAGATCTTCTTATCAAACATCTCACATATAGGCGTCCAGTTTTCACTAAATTTTTTAGGCTCTCCCCAATGCTTACCATCATAACTTTTACCGTGACGTGATAAATTTGTTGTTTCAGTTAATTCGTTCCATTTACCCATTGGTTAACCCTTGATAATTTTATGTCCAACACACTGATTTTTAGCTTTACCTAGCTCTCGATTACATATTTCACAGCGGCCCGCTTTCTTGGTTTTCTCCTCATTTGTCTTATCTTCACTCTTACCAGCTTGTGAAGACGTACCAGTGTTATGTTTGGTTTTGGCTGGGTAAGTTTTCTCACTCTTTCCTAATATCCGTGCGAACAGCTCATCAAATTCTCCCATGGCTTCTTTCAGCTTATCTGGCACCATTTTATCGATGATTTTCACTTCATCGGCTAGCTTTAGGAAATATGCACCAAGCTCATCAGCTCCCATACGATTAGCGTAAGAAGCCAACTCTGTCGCAACTTCAATACATGGTTTGAGTACATCTGAAATAATATCACTGGCTTGTTTTGCATAGTCCATCCAATCAAGAGTGCGCAAAAACTTTTCTGGATCGCCTTTTCCTAAGCCTCGTAATACTGCTAAAAGAGAGTCTTTCGAGGTCGCTTTACCGCCTTTCAGAGCAACTTTACAAGTCCCTTTAACAGCACTGCCAAATGTTGGAATGCACCCTATCAAGGTCAATGAAAGAGCCAACCAATTTTCTGGTTTATCTCGTTCCTCTTCACTTAGCAGAGTCATCACGTTTGCAGACAAATCGCGTACGTCCGCAACCTGGTCAACTACTGGAATCATCGTCAACGCCGTGTTTGCTATAATCTGCTCAACGGATGCGTCATCGTTGAAATCTCCCAGAATGACTCCCCATATCCAACTCGCGGCACCCGACATGCGTTTCCAGGCATTCTCCCAAAAACCTACTTCTCCTCGCTTCGCTTCCTCAATGATAAGTTGAGCATTGGCATTCGGGTTGAAATTAGGGTTAGTTTGCGTCGGTTCATTTGGCGTAAACTCACGGCTGTCTTCACCATATTCAACCGAGAACTCACCTGGCGCCACACCACTTACTGTTGCTTTACCTGAGTTGTCTAACTTGCCCTCAAAAACACCACCATCTTGGTCCGTGAGCTTGTATGTAGCCCCCTGGACAGGGTCGCCGTCCGAATAGGAAAGGAAGAGGTCTACCGTATACGTACCTTCCTGATCTTCCGTTACCGTTACAGACGGGTTCTGAGCGCCTCCCAAACACATGGTGTTGGCTTTGTTCATGGTCATCTGATCAGAGAGGCGGCAAACACCTTTGCCTTCGATTTTGACGGTAGGAGAGGCGGAGATAAACTCTGCTTCAGATTCAATGGTGCCGGATGCTACGCCTTTTTTGTCACCGCCTGCGTCACCCGTACTTTTGGCAAATTTACTGCCTTTAATTGCAATGCTGTTGCCACCATCTGCAGCTACGGTGGTGGAACCGTCTGCCAGATCGGCGGATTTTGCGTTGTTTCCGTACGGAATAGGGACAACCGAGTTGCCCACCGTTGTCAGGCACACATCCGGCAACGTCGCATTGGCTTCGCCCCCAGACCCTTTGTGCACGACACTCAAGCCGTTTGCGTTGATCGTAACACCCATAGTGACTCTCGATATTAGTATTAGAAATAGACTGATAAAATATACCAAGAGTCATTGGCTACTATCTCACCAAAACCTTAGTCTTTTTAACTAATTATCCAGTGAATATGTAGATTGCATATTGCCAAGAGAAAAGCGCAAACAAAGACTGGAAGTAACATCTCAAAAACCAATCTTAAGATTGAAAATCGAGTATTTTGAACTGGAATCTTGATGGAATTTTAATAGCCCCCTGTCTGTTTTATTATCAATGGCTGTCAAATATGTTTATAAGAATGTTAAACTGTGCTCCCTTTGCTCTCTGTTGAGTTTTTACTCTTTTAGTCTGCTATGTCTCTCAAGTTTCCGACCGTTGCGACCTTAGGTTTTGTTCTGCTCATCAGTGGCATAACAATGGCGACTGCACAGCCTCGTTACAGCTATCTGAACGATCTGGTAGACGAGAGTGAGCAGCCCATGCTCGATTTTTATTACGAAACCATGTGTCACCCCGGCAGTATCAAAGCGGGTCAACTCGTGTTACCCGAAGACGCCTCTCCAAACGAAAAAGCGTTGTACTATTTTGGTCTGAAAAATCTTCAACGCTATGAAGGGTTAAGGAATGTTCATACCCCCAATTTAGTTGCATTGGGTGAGCAGGTTGAGATGCCTTGGATCGTCGCTGAAGCCAAGCTGAACCGAGCGATTGATTTGATTGATTCTGATCTGCTTCTCGAAGGTCAGGTCTTGTTGCACGAAGTGGTCAGTATTGCCAACGGAATCGGCTATAAGCGTTTGGCGGGTCGGGCGTACCGATGGCTCGGGAACGCCAAAATTCAGCGGTCCGATATCATTTCCAGCCTGCGCTACTACAAGAAAGCGTTTAGTCTTGTGACTGAAGTGGGTGACAGTTTTCAGTCGACGATGACACTGAACAACATTGCGACGGTGTACATGCAGTCAGAAGATTGGGAAAGCGCCCGAGACTATGTTGAGCGCGCGCTGAAGCTCTATCACAGTCACAACTATGGCAACAGTCTGTTTGAAGCCGTGATGAACTCCAACGCCAGCACAATCTATTTCGCACTCAACGATGTCGACAAAGCCAAACAGTTTATGGCACTGGCACAAAAAGAGGCGGAGAAAACCGGCTCAAAAAAAGTGAAATACACTACGCTCTCCAATTTATCCCAATTACTCAGCGGTGTTGGTCAGGCCGACGAAGCGCTGGCCATCGGTCAACAATGCCTGGCTTTAGATACCGATGGAAAAGACCTTCCACTGCAAATCGCAGGATGCTTCCAGGCGTTAGCCAAGGCCTACCTGGTCAAGCAGAATTACAACGAAAGCATTTACTACGGCATTAAAGTGGTCGACATTTTGCACCAGTCGGAAACCCGCGAGGTGGCTTGGGAAATGGAGGTGTTGGGCATTCTGATTGACGCTTATGAGGGCAAACAGGACTATCAAAACGCGTTGCTCTACTTTCGTCAACAAGACAATATTCGCCGCGATTATTACAAAGACGCCTACGGTCAAGAGCTTTTAAGCGAAAAAAACGCGCTGGAAAAGCAGCTAAATCAGCGGGATCTGGCGCTACTGGAAGCCAAGAACCAGCTTCAGGAAGAAAAACTGAATGCGCAACGCACCCGGGAACTTCTTTACCTGGCATTGTTTGCTCTGGTTATCTACGTTGCCGCCAAGCGACTGTTTAAAATGAAGCGCATAAATCGCGAGTTAGAGAATGAAAACACCCGTGATTCACTGACTAAACTGAACAACCGGCGCTATCTGGAAAAATGGCTGAAAGCTTTTCACGCCAAACCATTTGAACATCCGTATGCACTGGCTGTCATCGATATCGATTTCTTCAAAGGTGTCAACGATCAGTATGGACACGAAGCCGGAGACAAGGTGCTTCAGGGTGTCGCGCAAGCACTAAAAAATGCCATACGCCCCGAAGACGTATTAGTTCGTTGGGGCGGTGAAGAGTTTGTCTTACTGCTGCAAAGCAAAGACAAATGGCAAACGGCTAAAACTCTCGAAAGATTGCGCTCTGCTGTCGCGTCCGAAATTATTGAACTCGAGGATGAATCCATCAAAGTGACCATCTCTCTTGGCGCGGCAAGCGTGAAAGCCTCAGAGCTGAAAGTGTCCTGGAAAGCTCTGTTCTCCAACGCCGATAGTGCGTTGTACAAAGCGAAAAACAACGGCCGAAATCGATTTGAAATCAGTGACTAAGTACATGATACACAATCCGTTCCACTGGCCTGAGAAAAAACCGACGCTATTGGCTACTTGAGGGCATGGATATGCCCCACTACACTTATCTCGTCGTCAGTTGAAATACAACCGAGTGCATTCACCGCCAGAGTGAAGTGATGACAGGGAGAGAGCCGATGCGCCTCAAGTCCGTTGCATTCGCCATAATGGCGACAGTTTCAAGCACCATTTATGCATTACCTTCCAGTGCCCCCAGTCGTATTCAGATTCACCATAATCCGGCCAAATCATTCACCCTGCCAGTTGATGTGCACCCTATCAAGATGGTTAACCTCGCAAAGCCCGGTCATCAAGCTAAACGTTATCAGCAATTTGTTGGCCTAGCTGAAGTATGGGGCGCACAGCTCACGACAATCACCACAGCAAGCGGGCAAACGTTGTTCGTCATCGGTAAGCATTATCCCGGCATTATGGCGACCAATGACGTACGAATAAGCGCCGCCGCGGCCAAAGGGATTGCCATGATGAAAGTCGGAGGCAAAGGCACATGGAAGGTCACACTCGCTTTGCACCCTCGTGACGGCCGCTATTTTTATATCACAGAAAATCGCCGTGATGATAGCCGTTGGATCCATTGGATCGATGCCGAAACAGGTGTGATAAATAATGCTTACAATGCCCTTACCACCGGCAGTGGGATTGGAGTTTGGGGACAATCGCGAGATTTATCAGGACTGACGGATTACAACCGGGGACGCTTCGAAATGACCGCGCCAAGACTGTCAACTTACGACGCCGGCGGGAAAACACGCCTGCCCGGTTCAATCGCCACAGACGATGACAACCTCTGGGACAGAGCCGGACGGACATCCCCGGGACAAGCCGCTCTGGTGGACGCACACTATTATGCGCATCTTGCAGACAAGTACTTCCTCACTCACTTTAATTTTGACTGGCTCGACTATTATCCTCAGGGCATCCGTTCGTCAGCGCACGTCAAGCGGAACTACAACAACGCTTTCTGGAATGGTAGTCAAATGGCTTATGGTGACGGAGACGGGATCTCATTTACCAATATGTCCGGAGATCTGGATGTCGTCGGGCATGAACTGGCACATGGTATTACCGAAGCGACCAGTAACCTTATCTACCAGAACGAATCTGGTGCGCTCAATGAAGCGTTCTCCGATATCATGGGCACCAGCCTGGAATTTGCCAACAACAGCGGTAACTGGACCATAGGCGAAGACATCATGCTTTATGACG
This sequence comes from Vibrio sp. V39_P1S14PM300, assembly GCF_009904765.1. Lineage (NCBI taxonomy): Bacteria > Pseudomonadati > Pseudomonadota > Gammaproteobacteria > Vibrionales > Vibrionaceae > Vibrio > Vibrio sp. V39_P1S14PM300. The sequence goes on along the minus strand of NZ_WXWP01000138.1, from coordinate 881 downwards.
ATGGAATCCGGAACATGGCAGATCCTAATGCTGACGGCGACCCGTCACACTATGCGCAGCGCTACACAGGCAGCGGTGACAATGGCGGTGTCCACATTAACAGTGGCATTATCAACCACTGGTTTTACCTACTCTCTGAGGGCGGAGTGAACGCTAATCCAGATTTTCAAGGACAAGGGGTGATTGGCGTTGGCCAGCAAACCGCCGTTGAACTGGTTTACGATGCGTTTACCTCACTTACGCCGGATGCCCGGTTCTGTGATGCAAGAGCAGCCACTTTGGCCTTTGCCGACGACGCTATCCTGACATCAGTGATTGAAGCGTGGGCCGAAGTCGGACTGGATGAAACACAGTGTGGGGGCGGCAACGAATCGCAGGAAAACAACACCGACGGCCCCCTTATTTCATCCGTCGGTAGTGAAAAACTCAAAGGTGTAAAATTCCGGATTTTCTGGACCACCGATGTCGCGTCAACCACTGAGGTCACTTTCACCTGTTGCGGGAGCTATGTCAATTCAGCGCTAACCACCACCCATTCCTACTCGTTCAACGGTTCAAAGGGAGCCACATACCAATATTTCGTTACCTCTCGCCTGTACGATACAGCAGGCAATGAAATTGGAGCGACCACTGCCGGACCGTTTACCCACCAGAACTAAATACTCCGACCTGACTTAAGCCAGCCTTTCGCTGGCTTTTTCTTACATCGGTTGCAGGTATTTTGGTCACGATAACCGATTTTGTCGAACCCGACTCACACCCTCAGTATGCACTCACTTGAAACTGTATAAATATACAGTTATTGTTTGCGGTAAATCCCGTGATGAGGTGACGTGATGAGAGATTTTAAGGCACGCGACATCAATGGCGATGTGCACATT
>NZ_WXWP01000012.1:0-6107 GCF_009904765.1 Vibrio sp. V39_P1S14PM300 | reverse complement strand
TAAGCAATGAAAAGCCCGCAATAAATGCGGGCTTGGTTATGTGGTCAATTTGCGGCGATATCGAAATAAATTTCAAATAAAAACAATAGGTTGGTTTGTTTAAAAAACTCTCGTTGGAGCCTTGATAGGTAGGTTAAGGGAGATCAAAAATCAGCGCTTTGACGGTCTCGTTGGTCGGGTTAGCGAACGTTACCTCATTAACGGCCTCAATTTTGGCGCCGTCACCGCTATGCAAAGCAGTGCTGTTAGCTTGCATCACGCCGTCCACTTGGTGAACATATGTGTTGCGTTCCGATATGGTTTCAAAGACAAACGTTGTGCCCGGCGTCAAGATAAGCTGATACAAGCTGGCGTCTTGTTTGATTTGCAACGTACCATCTGCTCCACCTGGTGTGGCGATGGCGGTTAATCCAGGTTGCTGGCCAAAATCTTTTTGCTGATAACCCGGTGGATTACCAAAGCTGTCTGGTTGAATCCAGATTTGCAAAAAGCGCAGGGTACCGCTGTCTGAGCCGTTGAATTCGCTATGAAGAATACCTCGACCTGCAGACATCAACTGGAATTCACCCGCGGGCAGTGACTGAATGTTACCTTCACTGTCCTGGTGCTTAATAACGCCGTCAAGCACGTAGCTGATGATTTCCATATCTCGGTGCCCGTGAGTATCGAACCCCGCGCCGGGCTGCACGATATCGTCATTGATGACACGCAGCGCAGAGAACCCCATGTGCTGTGGATCGTAATAATTGCCAAAGGAAAACGTGTGTCGGCTATCGAGCCAACCAAAGTTAGCCCGGCCACGATCGTTTGCATGTCGTACAGTAATCATATTCTGCTCTCCAGGGGGGGGAACGCTCACAAGCGGCCGGTTACACTAGTTTTTGGCTTAGAACGTTATCCAGTGCCAGTTTACCTGAGCCTGAAATTGCCAGAGAAACGGTGGCGGCAAGCAAGGCCAGACCAAATTCGTAACCGTTGTTAGACATAAATAAGCCGTTGTCGATGTGGACAGAGAAAATCGCCACAATCAAAGTAAACGCAGTCACGACGGCGGCTGGACGAGTCAATAAGCCAAGTAGCAGGAACAGACCACCAAAAAATTCAGCGCTACCCGCCATGAAAGCCATAAGCACACCAGGTTCAAGACCAATGGATGCCATCCACTGTCCGGTGCCTTCCAGGCCATAGCCCCCAAACCAGCCAAACAGTTTTTGTGAACCGTGAGCCATCAGGATGATACCGATTGGCACGCGCAGCGCCAGTGGGCTGTAACCTGCTTGAGACGCGCTGATTTTTTTTAATAGTGCTTTCATCATTCTTTCCTCAATAAATTTGAATGTTTGTTTGATTCAGGGAGCGACCTACCCTTAATGCTTGATATCAAGTTTAGGTGCATTTCTTCCGCAAGGTAATGGGACGACATTGACGTACTCGTTCGAAAAATTTGAAGGAGAATAAATCCAGTTTGAGTTGTCGTGCTGAAAGTTCGTCCGAAAAAAGGCGAGAGGCGGGAGTTTATGCTGTGGCTCAGTGCTTGCTCTGTCATTGGGATGTCAAATTGACGTTGAATGAAAACTATACGATTGACTTTTGATTGCGCTGGGAATAGCATCCGGTTCGCTCACAGAGCAATTCAATTTAAATTCATTTTTTTGAGGAACAACAGAAGCCTATGGACTCGTCGAGTAGTCGAATAATGAATATGGTTTTTTCGAAATGTCGAAAATGCCAATGGGTTTCTGGTTAGTCAGGCAGTTGCCGTTTTTGCATTTGCCTGAAGACCAAACCTGTGGCAGATGCAGAGTTTCCTTTCTCATCCTTCCTTCGAATTTTCCGTGCATACTTCTTTGAAGTTCACTGACTGTCACCAGAGTATCCGCCTACTGGCGATACCAGCAGCGCTTTAAAGAACAAACGACAAAACAACGGTATGTTAATGCTGCGCCTTACGTAAGAGTGCCCGTGTTCAGTGGGTATGACGTTCTAACGTTGTCACTGACCCACATAATGCTGTTACGTATACGCAACTAGGTTTCTCTGTCCAAAGCAGTACTTGGATGAGAGTTATGAAAATTACACACATTGTACAAAATGACCGCCGTCCTCTCTTCAGAGCGCACGGCTTTAATCGGATCCAGCCTTACATCAACACAGACTGTTTTTGTGTTGAGGATGAGTTGAAAGTGTATCGGGTCATCAATCGTCTTCGCTTGATCGCGCATGCCAATCTGGTGATTGAATCAATCGTCGTTATTTCCGACAGCGGAGAGTACCTCGGTCTGATCCCTTTGCAGAGTCTGGCTGTGGCTGATCCTATGTTACCGGTTCGGGCACTGATAGAGGGGGCAAATCACTACGTATATGCGACCGAGGCACCATCACGTGCGGCGAACGTGTTGCGCCAGTGTCCCTGGCCTTTGTTGCCAGTTCTGGATGAAGAGCGACGGGTGTTGGGCGTACTGGAACGGCAAGTGGCTTTGAAGTGGCTACATCAGAGCAAATCGCGTTCGTTTTCCGACTGGTTGAACGCGATCGGTGATCGCTGCTTGAATCGTTTGCGTAGTCGGAAATACCATCGCAGTGAAGGCGTGTAAATGTCGGTAAGTGAGCGTGGTCTTCCGTACTTCTCGATATAATTGTCGCTTTAGTCGGGCATTTGTCGAGCGGTGTTCCATCGCTCGAGTTGTTGCCGATAATTTTCCAGCCAGGAGAGCAGTTGTTCGGTGGACCAGTGCTCTCCGGCCATCAGGCTTTCTTCAAGTTTTCTTGCGGGTTCCGCAAGCTTATCGAGCCCGACCGTCAGGGCGCCGCCTTTTAAGCGGTGAACGAAGTGTCTGATATCGATCCATTCACTTTTTTCTATCGCACGGCGAAGTTTTGCCAGATCGTCTTGGCAGGTGTTCCAATATAACTCTTCCAGTGAATGATAGTTTTTAACCTCTGCCAACTGACTGGAGTTTGGTTCTGGTTCCTCTAACCATAAATCAAGGATGGTTTGTAAGTCATCTAACGTGACTGGTTTGGTCAGAACACCGTCCATACCAGATTCGATGCATTTTAGTTTGTGTTGTTCACTGGTGGCGGCTGATATAGCAATGACTGGAGTTTGTGTTAGCCCTTGCTCTCGCTCAAAATAACGTAAGTGTTCTGTAACTTGGTAGCCATCCATACCGGGTAAATTGCAGTCCATGAGAATTAAATCAAAATGTTGATTTGCTTTGAGCTGTGTTAGGGCTGAATGTCCATCTTGCGCAAACGAGCATAGTTGGCCCAGTTCACGCAACTAGAATATGAGACATTGCCTTGACGTTACTTGATAAAAAATCTTACTAAGCCGGAATATCGCAACTTGCCTTAACATTGAGCCCTGCAAAGTGCAGGGCTTTTTCATTTATCAGTGAGTTACAAATTCATTAAACTTTCGAGGGATTCCTCAAAGCTCATACCGGTATAGGTGTGTCGTTGATTACCATCTGTCGCATCGATCTCGACATCCGAAATTCCGCGTTTACCATGCTGCTCAATCAAACGCAGAGATTTTTCAACGGAGTGACTGATAACGACTTGATTATCATTGAGTTTTATCTTACAGGAAAGTAAGTCCATAACTGACGTCCTTGTTGTTATTAACCAGATTGGAACGGTACTCACAAAGCGTAGACAATAAAGTCAAAGATCGACAAGTTCCCTTGTGCGGATTTAGTTCCGAAAATGGCTAGTTCAATTGATGGAGTCGCGTACAATTTGCTTAACGGTATGACAACAGGACTGAATCATGGCACCAATGGAACTCAATCGTCTGAGTCGCGAAGAATGTCAGCGAGCGAGAATGGCTCGGGATAGCCGCTTCGACGGACGATTTTACATCGCCGTCAAATCCACCGGTATTTTTTGTCGCCCCATTTGCCCGGCGAATTTGCCTAAGGAAGAGAACGTGGAGTACTTTGCCAATCAAGCTCAGGCACTGCAAGCGGGCTATCGGCCCTGCTTACGTTGCCGCCCGGATAGCGCCCCCAGCTCCTGGGCGTGGAAAGGCACCGAAACGACATTTCTGCGTGCGATGAAACTGATCGAGCAGGGCGGTTTGCAAGGTGCCAACTTACCTGCGTTGTGTGATCGTCTGGGCATTACCGATCGCTATCTGCGTCAGTTGTTTCAGCAGCACCTGGGCATGTCTCCGAAACAGTACGCGTTATATCATCAATTGATGTTCGCCAAGCAACTGCTGCACAACAGCTCCATGTCGATCACTGATATCGGCTTTGCGTGCGGTTTTAACAGCACACGCCGTTTCAATGATGCCTTTCAGAAAGTGCTGAAACTGACGCCGAGTCAGGTGCGTCGGCAGCAACTGGGCAACGGACGCCACAATCAGCTGGCGCTTGCGTTTCGGGGAGCGTTTGACTGGCAACACATGTTGGAGTTTTACCGCTTGAGAGCGATTGAGGGGGTCGAGCACCTGACTGAAAACCGTTATCAGCGTTACTTTGAGCTTGATGGCCGCTCAGGCTGGTTTAACGCGGATTTTAATCCCTCTCATAACGCTCGGACCCAGACCTTGGATGTTGAGTTTGAGCTGGAAGACATCACACAGTTGCGCCAGTTGGTGACACGCCTGAGACGCATGTTCGACCTTGACGCGGATACGTTATCGATTGAATCACACCTTGAATCGGTGGCTCCGGGGTTGGTGACTCATTCAGGTATTCGCATTCCCGGGGTCTGGAGCCCATGGGAAGCCGGAGTTCGGGCGGTGTTGGGCCAGCAGGTGTCGATTAAGGCGGCTATCGGCCAGTTGAACTTGTTGGTACAGCAACTCCATCCGAAAAATTCTCAGCGATGCTTCCCCACACCTGCACAGGTGGCTGGCGTTGACCTCAGTTTTTTGCGTATGCCCCAAAGCCGTAAGGACACATTAAAACGTTTGGCGGAGTATGTATCTAAAGAGCCGGACAGCGATCCTGAACACTGGCTGGCGCTTAAAGGCATTGGTCCCTGGACCGTCAGCTACGCCAGATTACGGGGGAAATCCGAAGCAGATTGCTTTCTGGATGGCGACCTGGTGGTAAAAAAAGCGCAAGCTGACTTTCCGGGCCTCAGCGCAGAATCCGTCGCCCCATGGGGCAGTTACGCCACTTTTCATTGTTGGAAACATATGTCATGAATCGATACAGCATTTTTAACAGCCCGCTAGGACGCGTCACTGTACAAGCTAATGAACAGGGACTACTGGGTGTGTGGTTTGAAACGCACACCACACAACCAAAACAATTAGGTGAAAGAGACGATGATTTTCCTATACTTGTTAGAGCAATCAAACAGTTAACCGAATATTTTGCCGGAGAGCGTACGGTTTTTTCGCTGCCAGTCGCCGCGCAAGGCACAGCGTTTCAGCAGCAAGTGTGGCAGGCGTTGCAGGCCATCCCGTACGGGGAAACTTGGAGCTATCAAGACTTGGCAAATTACATCAACAACCCTAAAGCAGTCAGAGCGGTTGGGTTGGCCAATGGTAAGAACCCGGTGTCGGTGATTGTGCCGTGTCATCGGGTAATCGGTAAAAGTGGCAAGCTAACCGGTTATGCGGGTGGACTGGAGCGGAAACAGTCACTGCTGAAACTGGAAGGGATTATCGACTAGCATAAGGACGACAATGAAAACGCTAAATCGAATATGTATGACTGGCGTTACCATACTTTTCGGCACGCTACTCAATGGGTGTGGTCAGGATGAGCTGGAACGTCTGGTTAACCATGAAACCTACTCATTTGAAGGCAGTTATGGTAATCAGGACAACGAAGATACCATCACGTTCAAAGATGGTGTGATGACGTATTCGATTCAGGGCTCAATTTTTACCAAGTCGTATACGGTGGACAAAAGGCATGTCCATATTCAGCTAAGAAACTCTTCACTAGAGAAGCGTGAAGACTTGGTGATGAGCATTCAAAATGAAGGTGAAAGCCTGACATGCAGTTCTTGTGCAAAATATAAACTCGCCAGTGTCTGGAACCGCTTGCCTGAGACGCTGGTGTTTGATTATTCGTCTATGGAATGAAAATTTACATAATCATATCAACCATTTAATAATAGCTACATTTCCTCCTTTG
>NZ_WXWP01000227.1:0-6142 GCF_009904765.1 Vibrio sp. V39_P1S14PM300 | reverse complement strand
ATCAAGATCTCAGCGGATTGTCAGATCTATAGTGATCCCATCATCAAAACGAAGATTTTGTATAAGGTAGAATCCATGATCGAACTCTATTTAGATACTGCTGACGTGGCAGAAGTAAAACGCTTTAACCAATGCCTACCTCTGAAAGGGGTAACCACAAATCCAAGTATTTTGGCGAAGTCAAAACAAGGCTTGAACCAAACCTTAGCTGGCATGCAAGAAGCGTTAGGGGGCACACCCCGTTTCCATGCTCAAGTGGTGAGCACAACTGTAGAAGGCATGGTAGAAGAAGCCCGCCAAATCCATGAATTACCTTATGATATGATCGTCAAAGTGCCAGCAACCGAAACGGGCTTAGCGGCAATTAAGTTAATGAAAAAAGAGGGAATTCAAGTGCTTGCTACCGCTATTTACTCTGCTCAGCAAGGTTTCCTTGCGGCATTGTGCGGCGCTGACTATCTTGCACCTTATGTGAACCGTATAGATACGATGAACGGGAACGGTGTAGAAGTGGTTGCAGACCTGCAATTGCTACTGGATCAAAACCAACTGTCTGCAAAAATTTTGGCCGCGAGTTTTAAAAATACCCAACAAGCGATGGAAGTGATGAAGTTGGGTATTGAAGCGATCACCTTGCCTGTCGATGTGGCCGCGCAGATGTTTTCTCATCCAGCAGTTCAGCCGGCTGTCGATCAATTTGACAAAGACTGGAAATCCACGTTTGGTGACAAGCTTTCATTTGAAAGTTAACCCCGAAGCTTGAATGGGTAAGCCGGGATCATCTCCGGCCTCCCCAACAAAACGCTTGCTCTGATGTTATGGACTGACCTGCTGTTGCTGAGCCCAGATAACGACTTTTTCCAACAAACTTTTCTGTACTCGCCGTCTGCTCTTTTTGCACAACGCTGTGCGAGTCACTGCATGCTGGTTGATGCACTCCCAGCGCTCGGTGCTTAGGTACGTCTTCATAATGTGATCTTTCTCCACTAACAGACTCATGGGAATATGTGCTCAGTTGACACGCTGAGCGCACTCTTTTTCGCCATTGATTAAGGTCCAGACCGGTCGCAATTCGCGACATCGGCTTGCTCAGCCGCTTTGTGACTGCGTTCGTACCAATCCACATGACGGGTCAACAGCATCACCAGGCTGAGTATGGCAAAACAGAGCAGTGTCCCCATCAATAACGCATAGCTTTCTGCCTGCAACAACCCAAATAACAGGCCATAGAGTATCGCCAAACTTACGCCAAACGCCGCACCGTGCTTACGATTGCCCAGCATGCCACCCACGTAAACACTCAGTAATCCCGTCGATGCCAGAGCCGACACCAGATAGGCAAGGTTGAACCCGATGTGCTCACTCATTGAAATCAGCAGCAAGTAAAACAGCGCCAGCGCCAATCCGACAAAACCGTATTGAATCGGATGCACCGGACGCGCCTGAAATATTTCCAGCAGGAAGAAACTGGCAAACACCAATGTGATCACCAATAAAGAGTAATTCACTGCGCGATGGGACTTCAGGTAGTGATCCACCGGATCGATCAGGTCGACCCCCATTTGTCTCTGTTCCAACTCGTGGCAAGCGCTGTTGGATGACAAACAACTCATGAATAATTGAGCAATATTGGTGGAGAAGTTGTTGCTTGACCATTGCGCGTTAAAGCCAGAATCCGAAATCTCGGAAGACACAGGTAAATAGTCACCGATAAAACTCGGGTGCGGCCAGGACGATGAGAGCGCAACCGTCGTCCGATTCCCAATCGGCGTAACTTGCAGTTGTCCCATGCCTTGCAGTAAGAAGTTGAGGTCAAACTCAAGCGATTGACTCACATCGAGTTGCGTAAGGCTTAAGTCACTGTGAAAACCTTGTGGCAGTTGATCTAACCCGGTGCCCGGCGCCACATCGAGAGCGCGTCCCGCCAACGTCATATCATCTAAGCGGATCAGCCCACGACTGTCTTGGATCCCGACAACCAGACTGACGGTTTTGATATCAAACTTACGCAGCGTTTCTATCTCTCGGAGATCAAAGGTGCCCGTTAATTTGGTCTGCGCTTTATACAGACGTGCGCGATAAATACCGCGGTATTTTTCAAAGCTATCGAGATCCGCGCTCATATCAAAAGTGTCGGGCAGAATGAATGTCTGGCGCGGGATTCGATACGTTTTGTCTTCTCGGGACTCCGTTTCAACGTAGTCCACTAACACAAACGGACCGATAATTCGCTGCTCACCACTGCTGCTGCGCGCAATGTCATTACGCACGGCTTCCTGACGATCCGACCGCTCGGAGATCAAGCCACTGACCATGGACACCGGAATCTGAAGCAGTACAAACAAAAACAGCACGAAACCAAATTTCATGCCGAGTGGATTGTTGAGGATTTTTTTCATGTTTTGTTCTCCCTGAATTGATGCTTTGACTCTAAAACATCAATGTGGAGAACGAATGGAGCCTGTGTGGAGTTTTTATGAAGTTGGCAGATTCAGCGTCACTTGCACGCCCCGCGCGACATTGTCGATACGAAGCGTGCCATTGTGCAGCTTCATCACTTGTTCGACAAAATTCAGCCCCAATCCGGTACTTTTGACCCCATTCTCCCGCGCCAGGGAATAAAAGCGCTCAGTCAGGCGAGGCATGGCGTAATCGGGAATATGAGGTCCGGAATTGAAGACGGACAGTCGGATCGTCGACCCGGATACCGTCGCCTGCCACGTGATCTCGCCTTCGTGTGCGACAAAGTCCAGCGCATTATCCATCAAATTAAATAGAGCCTGTTTGAGCAAAAAGCGTTCGCCGACAATCACACTGTTCGGGTCAATGTCAACGCGACACACCACCGCTTTACTGCTCAAGCGAGCGTCTGCGGCTTGTACGACGTCGTTCACCGTATCTTGCAGTGAAATAGACTCCAGATGCTCTAACTGTGGACGCTTTTCCAAACGTGCCAGCTCCAACAATCTGTCGATCAGCGCCTGCATGCGATCACTTTCACGCTCAATATTGTTGGCAAAACGGGCGATTTTCTCGTCTGGCAGCGGCATTTGCAGAATTTCACTGGCCCCTTTGATGGCAGACAACGGGCTTTTCAGTTCATGTGTGAGGGTTTGCACGTACTCTTCCACATACTGCTTGCCATCCAGTTGATTACGCATTTTCTCTAACGCATCACTGAGCGTGCCGTACTCATAAAAAATCCGAAATGTCGGCTTGGCAATCTTTTCACCTTGGCCTGTTTTCAGTGCGTACTGCTCCAGCTTGTTGAGCGCGGAGTGAATGCGCCACGCAAATAAAGCACCGGCAATTAATACCAGCCCGCTCATCCACACCATCCAAAACAACACATTACGCTTAGACAGGTCGATAAACGGCTGCACTGAACGATTCGCTTTAGCGACCGTGACACTGCCAATAATCTCACCGTCATGATAGATCGGCGCTGCGACATACATCACTGTCGACAAGGGATCATTCGGGTCGTCCGCGGTGCTGCGAGCCCCATATTGCCCCCGCAGAGTCAGATACACGTCGTTCCATTGCGAGAAGTCCTGGCCAATATCCTGCTGCCAGGAATCCGCAATCACAATGCCTTGTTTATCGGTAATATAGATTCGATGATTGATGGCTTTCTTGCCAATTTCCCAAATACGCGCCTGAGGTTCACGCTGGCCATAAGACGTGAGCAGTGTCGAAAAACGGCTCTGGGATAACAGGCCATTGGCGACGTCTTCTTCGGCCAGCACCGCCAGCAGATTCGCCATATCCACCAGCGTCTCTTCGGTCGTCTGACGCACGGTCGGCTTCAGCTCCTGAATCACGGTTCGGCTCACCATATATGCCGTCATGCCTACCAGGACAAAATAGAGAAAGAACAGCCGTAAACCGAGCGGAATTTTCGGCCAGCGACTCATGATTCACCTGCCGTCTGATAGAAGTAACCGAAACCACGTTTTGTGCAGATCCGTTCGGCCAGGTTAAAAGGTTTCAACTTACTGCGGATAGCTTTGATGTGCGTGTCGATGTTACGTTCGTACACTGCGTCTGGCGCCATGTCCGCTGCAAGCATCAGTTGCTCTCGACTCAGCACCTTGGAATCTGCGTTGATCAATTTATGCAAAATCTTAAACTCCGCCGCCGTCAATCCCAGCATCTGACCGTTCACGCAATAGTCAAAGTTTTGTGCGCTCAGCTCTTGGCTGACTGGTAGCGCAGCGGACATAGCCTGAGACGCAGGAACGCGTGACTTGATGCGCAGCTTAATACGCGCCAGCATTTCCCGAGGACTGAATGGCTTTGTCACATAATCGTCCGCACCAATTTCCAGCCCCACAATGCGGTCGATTTCGTCGTTTCTGGCGGTCAGAAAAATAATCGGGACGGCCGAAAACTCGCGGATCGTCTTACACAATTCGAAGCCGTTGCCGTCAGGTAAACCAACATCAAGTACCAGCAGCGCAACAGGATTGTGTTGTAGATACGCCAGCCCTTCTCTTGCTGTGGTAAACCACTCGGCGTGGTAACCGTCCATGTCGAGTACATGAATGAGGTTCTCAGCAATCGCCGCCTCATCTTCGATGATGACTACGGTTAACTTATCGCTCAATATCTCGACCTCGTACGCTGTTGGTGATGGCAAACCACGATGTTGGCCCAATGACCTGATCCCGCCTGTGTGAATGCTTTTTTGCTTTGTTCATTTAATCCAGTGTTAACGTCATAAAGCGGCTATTCGGATCCGGCAGATAGCCAGCAAAAGGCTCACAATATTCGAAGCCATACTTCTGATACAAAGTCCTTGCCGGACGAAAAAAATCCATCGAACCGGTTTCAAGACTGATCCGACGATAGCCACGCAAGCGGGCCTGTTCAATCACATGACTAAGTAAATCTGACGCCACCCCACGATTTCGGGCGCTACGCGCTGTGCGCATTGACTTGATCTCGGCATGGTCATTGTCTAACTCTTTCAGCGCTGCACACCCCAACAACTCTTCTTCCTGCCAACCTGTCCAGAACGTCACCGAAGGATGTTTGAGCTTGCCGAGATCCAACGCGTGTACGCTTTCCGGTGGAGAGGTAGCGTACATGTCTTCCAGATGTTCTTCTAGCAGCGCAATAACGGCTGCGCGATCCAAATTGTCCACTTCGATCTTCATTGCATTTTCCCGTGCTAAGTGATTCATCTTCCATGAAATGATGGGATTTAATCTAAAAACTTTCAGAACAAAACGCAATCGCTAATAACCTCATCAACTAGATAGACTGACTGCACAGGTTATACTCAAACCATTGATGCTGCTGAGAATACCACCCGTGCCAACCCTGCTGATCACCATTGCTGCAATGATAGCCTTCGCTGCCAACTCCTTATTGTGTCGTCTGGCTTTAAGTAACGGCGCGATCGATGCGGGCAATTTTACCCTGCTGCGCTTGCTTTCTGGTGCATTAACCTTAGCAATCATTGCCTTTTTAACACAGCGTCCCATCGGCTTACGCAGTGACTGGCGCTTTAGCATTCAAGCCGGTCTGGCGTTATTTGGTTATGCGATCTTTTTCTCGTTTGCGTATCTTGAACTGTCTACCGGGACAGGCGCTTTGTTGCTGTTTGGTTCTGTGCAACTGACCTTATTGGCGGTATATCGTTGGCAGGGTAATCGCTTTACTGCTCAGGAGCTATGCGGCGTAATCGTGTCATTACTGGGGTTTGTGTGGCTGATGGCACCCGCTGCCAGTCGCCCGGATCCGTTGGCTGCGCTGTTGATGATCGTCTCTGGGTTGAGTTGGGCTGCGTTCACACTGCTCGGCAAACAAGCTCAATCCCCGCAAACAGCCATTACACAAGGCTTTATTGTCGCTGCCGCACTGAGCTTGCTAACACTGCCCTGGCTGCTCCTCTCCTCATCGCTCTCTTTGCAGGGTATCGTTCTGGCCACCATCTCGGGAGCCCTGGCATCGGCTCTGGGTTACATTCTCTGGTATATCGCTGTCGCGCGGATTTCTTTGCTGCAAGCCTCTGTCAGCCAGTTGGCCGTGCCTGTCATCGCGCTCTTGCTTGGTGCCCTTTGGCTCGGAGAGGCCATTACACTACTCAATATCACCACCAGTGCATTAGTATTAGGCGGCATTGCATTAGTAT
>NZ_WXWP01000372.1:0-6147 GCF_009904765.1 Vibrio sp. V39_P1S14PM300 | reverse complement strand
CATAAGGAATATAATAATGAACAGAAACGATAGTGTCCCTTTACCTTCCAATACCCGAGAATGGTTTTTTAACCGAAACAGCCTCATCATCATCGCCGATATCCTGTTATTTTTGGTGATGTACACCACCTTACCCTTTGATCCGCAAGTCGTGCTTGGACTCAGCATTCTGGTTTTTGTGGCCATTTTGTGGTTGACCGAAGCTCTGCACGTGACGGTTACCGCGATTCTAGTGCCCGTGATGGCCGTACTGTTGGGGGTGTTTGATACCCAGACAGCGCTGAATAACTTCGCCAACTCAATCATTTTCCTGTTTTTAGGGGGCTTTGCGCTTGCTGCCGCGATGCATGTCCAGGGGCTGGATAAAGTTATCGCCGATAAAGTCTTGGTTTTGGCCAAAGGTCGCATGAGCGTGGCGGTCTTTATGTTGTTTGGGGTGACGGCGCTGCTTTCCATGTGGATCAGTAATACCGCGACTGCGGCGATGATGTTGCCGCTGGTGCTCGGGGTGTTGAGCAAAGTCAATTCAGACAGCGGACATAAAACCTATGTGTTTGTACTACTAGGCGTGGCGTACAGTGCCAGTATTGGCGGTATTGCGACCATGGTGGGCAGTCCGCCTAACGCTATTGCCGCCGCAGAAGTGGGTCTGACGTTCACTGACTGGATGGCATTTGGCCTGCCGACGGCGGCGGTATTACTGCCGATCGCCATTGCGGTACTGTACTTTATGCTTAAACCGGATCTGCGCGGTCAGTTCGAGCTCAATCAAGAGGCCGTCCACTGGGATAAAGGCAAAGTGGTGACGCTGGGCATTTTCTCCCTGACGGTTGTGTTGTGGATTTTCAGTAAGCCGATCAACGCCATGCTGGGCGGGTACGCCAAGTTCGATACCATCGTCGCGCTGGGTGCTATTATTCTGGTCAGTTTTGCTCGTGTGGTGCACTGGAAAGACATCGAAAAAACCGCTGACTGGGGTGTGCTGCTGCTGTTTGGCGGCGGGATTTGTCTGAGCAACGTATTGAAAGTCACTGGAACCAGTGTATTTCTGGCCAATGTACTCAGTGACGCCATCGCGCATCTGGGCATCTTCTTCATCGTGTTGGTGATTGCGATCTTTGTGGTTTTCCTGACGGAGTTTGCCAGCAACACCGCCAGCGCCGCGTTGCTGATCCCTCTGTTTGCTACGGTCGCTGAAGCGTTTGGTCTGTCACCTGTGGTGCTGTCGGTGCTGATTGCTGTTGCAGCTTCGTGCGCGTTTATGCTGCCGGTTGCAACCCCACCGAATGCGATTGTTTTCGGCTCAGGTCACATCAAACAAAGTGAAATGATGCGAGTGGGCTTGGTACTGAACATTGCCTGCATCATTGCTCTGACGATGATCGCCATGTTCTTCTGGGTCTAAAACCTGTTAGGGAGGTGCCGGTGGTTCGGCACCTCTTTGCTGGTTTGGTCAGTTTCGTGTCACCGAATAAATAGCGTGATCGAGAATACGTTCCCCGATCTTTTCCTGATGGCTGAGAACCGCCTCCAATTGCATGCCACACCGCTCAGCCACTGCGCGGCTGGCAGTATTGTTTACCGCGGCGCTCAGTTCGACTTTTTCCATGTGCAACTCACTAAAGGCAATGTCGATCAGTGTTTTGACCACGCGAGTCATGATACCTTTGCCCTGATGGGATTCGGATAGCCAGTAGCCGACCTCGGCTTTTTTCAGGTCATGATGGAGGCGATTAAAACTGCAATTTCCAACCACTTCTCCCTGATAAATAATGGCGCAGACCATGCTGTTCCCGTCAGCGTAATCTTTCACAGCATTGCGGATAAACGAAGCAAAAAAGGCTTCATTATGGGCTTTCGTCGGCCATGCCAGCCATTGGGCCAGATAGTCACGCTGGGTATTGACCAGCTCCAGGTAGCGCGGCGCGAATGATGGTTGAGGCAGAGCCAGTTCAAGCTCGTCGTCGATGATGCGGGTGAACATCCGGTTCTCCTTGCGATATATTATCCGTAGTTATGAGTTTAACCTATTGTTACAAATAGTCTTTTATTATTTGTTGCACGTAATTCATGGTCTACGTTAGTTCAGTCACGAATTGCCTAATAACCACAAGAAAATATGGGATTAATCGTCACATTTGCTTTACTCTCTGAGCACCATAATAAAAACAACATGTCAGTTAGGTTAACAGAATGGACTTTCTTCGTGACGAAGTGAGCATTGACTTACGTCGCGTGCTCTTTGGTATCGCTGATTCTCTGGATGCGGTGGGCATCAACGATGCGTATCATGGTCACCGGGTCGGGTATATCGCTTATCGCTGCGCTAAACGGATGGGTTGGGATGAGGAGCAGGCTCAGCTCGCTTTTTATCTCGGCCTGATCCATGACTGTGGTGTCACTCAGCCCGAGGAGATGACCCCGCTGCTGTCAGAGTTATTACCCCGGGACACCCACTCTCACTGTCGGAAAGGGTATGAACTGCTCAGCAGCTGTCATCCGTTATCCGGGTTTGCAGTGCCAGTTTTACACCACCATACCTGGTGGCAGGATCTCTCTCATTTAGATGTGCTGACCGAGGTTGAAAAGCAGTTGGCGGCGCTGGCGTTTATCTCCGATCGCTTGGATTATCTCTATTCTATCGCCGATCCGGATCACTTCGGTAATCTGGGTGTGGACGCCAAACACACCATCATCAGGGAGTTAGGTGATAACAGTGGCACCTTGTTCGAACCCAATATGGTTCAGCATTTGTGTGAGCTGGTGGACAACGACGACTTCTGGTTTTCCATGGAGAGTCATTACATCGAAGATATGGCGCTGCATTTCGAACCGGTGCCATTTTTTTCAGCGCAGATGGGGCTGGAAGAAACGATCCATATTGCGGAGTTTTTGGCGCAGTTGGTCGATGCCAAAAGCTCGTTTACGTTTCAGCATTCGTTGCGCGTGGCTGAGTTAACGGAGTTCATCGGCAAGCAATTGGGGTATTCCAAACGTATACAGCGTATGTTGTATCTGGCGGGACTGGTGCACGACATCGGCAAGCTTCGTACCCCTAATAATGTCTTGCATAAAGAAGGCCGATTGTCCGAAGCGGAATACACCTGCATTCGCCGCCACGCGACCGATACTCGTTATGCGTTACGCAGTATGTTTACGTCCCAGCGCGTGGTGGAGTGGGCTTCTAATCATCATGAACGATTGGATGGCAGCGGTTATCCGCTTGGCAAAACTGCCAGCGAGTTGGACATGCCGAGCCGGATTGTGGCGATGACGGATGTTTTTCAGGCGTTGACCCAATCACGTCCGTATCGGGATGGCATGAGTCTGGAGCAGGCGATGACGATTATCCAGCAGCAAGTCGTCAATCATCAGCTTGATAGCCGGGTGTTTTTCTGCCTCAAAGCACACGGGCAGAAGTGCTATGAAATTTCCACCGGTCGCGATGCTGCACACACCAGCCAGTCGGAGATAAAAAAAGGAGCGTAAACGCTCCTTTTTTCACACGGCGATTTATTGACCGTTCACGTATGCTTTGAAGCGCGCTTTGGTTTGCTCATCCGCTTTGCTGTACCAAAAGTGCAGCATTTCTTCTGCCGTTGTGGCTGAGACAGGTGCGCTGGTTGCAACCGGCGCTGCAGGTTGTGTGCCCGTTACTGCTGGCGTGGCCGCATACCCTGCAACTGCTACCGCGGCAACACCGCCTTTGCGGTTATATTCCATCAGCTCCTGAGAGTAGTTACGGCCAATCTGCATGCCTTTTTTGATCAGCTTGTCTTCGCTCACGTTGACTTGAGAACCAGATTGATCCACCAGCGACCATTCCGCGTCTTTGATGTTTTCCTGAGCTTCAACTTCATTGCGGTATTTCGGTAGCTCGAAGCTCAGTTCTTTACCGCTTTCATTAAACTTGGCGATGATGACGTCGCTTTCCACAATGATGCGATCATTGCCTTTATCAAAGTACTGCTCGATACGGAACGCCAGCTGGTTCTCACCGTCTGGGAGTGTCAACGTCTTTTCTGACGAAAAGAGGCTGCCGGACAGCGACGGCTTTTCACCGTTTGCAACCAGCACATCGACGGTGGTTGGGATGTTCAGCGTCACATCAGCCATTGCAAAGCCACTGACACTCATAGCAAGCAAGAATGATAAAGATTTGATAGCATTCATTGTATTTATCCTAGTGCATATTCCTATTGAACGGAAAGAGACTGCCTAGCTATGACGATGAATGCAACGATTAATCGCCAGAAGTTTGAAGATTTAACCAAAATTTAATCCCAACCTACGATTTGTTCTCATGGCTGTTAACATCTTGTTTTCACTCCCACTCAATACGGTTGTCAGTGCATATGGAATCGCCGGCCTGAACATACGACAAATGTTTCTCAAATGTTAAGTTGAGGGCGTCCTCACAGTGATGTGGTGGAAAAATGTCCTATATTAGAGTGTATTGTCACCAAAGGAGAGATAACGCTATGCGACGCATCCATTTGCTCGACAGCACGTTAGTGTTGTCACCCTGGTATAACCTCGATTACGGCTTATCCCTGCTCAGTAAAGAGAGCTCTTCATTCTAGTTTCCTGACAACACCTAACTCCACCT
This sequence comes from Vibrio sp. V39_P1S14PM300, assembly GCF_009904765.1. Lineage (NCBI taxonomy): Bacteria > Pseudomonadati > Pseudomonadota > Gammaproteobacteria > Vibrionales > Vibrionaceae > Vibrio > Vibrio sp. V39_P1S14PM300. The sequence continues at coordinate 1,538 of NZ_WXWP01000372.1, read as the reverse complement.
GATATTCGCCGTGCAGCGTATTCACTGCAGGGCACTCTATACCCCTAAGGAAACGAATGATGAAACGTATTCCAGAACCTTTTCGAATCAAAATGGTTGAGCCAATCAAAATGACCACGTTAGCGGATCGTGAGCGCGCACTGGCCGAAGCGGGCCTCAATCCGTTTTTATTGCGCAGTGATGATGTTTATATCGATCTGTTAACCGATTCCGGAACCGGAGCCATGAGCGACAACCAGTGGGCGGGCTTGATGCTGGGGGACGAATCCTACGCTGGCAGCCGTAACTACTATCATTTGTGCGAAGCGGTGCAACACTTCTTCGGCTACAAGCTGACGGTCCCGGCACACCAGGGACGAGGAGCTGAGCAGATTCTGTTTCCGGCGCTGATCGAACGCATGCGTCAGGTGCGTGGAGGCAGCACCCCGGTGTTCATCTCAAACTATCATTTCGACACCACCGCAGGCCACATTGAGCTCAATGGTGGCAAGGCGATCAACGTGGTGGACAAGCACGCATTTGACACCACCACACCGTATGACTGGAAGGGCAATTTTGATCTGCAGAAACTGGAGGAAACCATTGAAGTACATGGTGCCAACAACATTTGTGCGATCATCACCACGGTAACGTGTAACAGCTCAGGCGGGCAGCCTGTCTCAATGGCCAATATGCGTGCGGTGTATGAGATGGCGGTTAAGCACGACATCCCGGTGGTGATCGATTCTGCCCGTTACTGTGAGAATGCTTACTTCATCAAACAACGCGAGGCTGGTTATCAGGATAAGTCCATCCTGGATATCATTCGCGAGATGTACCAGTACGGCGATATGCTGACTATGTCGGCCAAGAAAGATCCCATGGTCAATATCGGCGGGCTGTGCTGCATTCGTGACCATGAAGAGCTGTTTCAGGCGGTACGCACCCGCTGTGTGCCGATGGAAGGTTTTGTGACCTACGGCGGGATGGCGGGACGAGACATGGAAGCATTGGCTCGCGGGTTATACGAAGCCGCGGATGAAGATTTCCTTCACTATCGCATCAGTCAGGTTGAGTACTTAGGTGAGCGGCTCCGTGAGGGTGGAATTCCGATTCAGTCACCGACCGGCGGCCACGCTGTGTTTGTCGATGCGGCTAAAATTGTGCCACATATCTCGCCAGCGCAGTTTCCGGCGCAGGTGCTGTGCAATGCTCTCTATCTGGAAGCGGGCATTCGAGCAGTGGAGATCGGCTCCCTTCTGCTTGGACGTGACCCCGAAACTGGCGAACAGAAAGCCTCTGAGCTGGAATTGATGCGTCTGACCATTCCTCGCCGGGTCTACACTAACGATCATATGGACTACATCGCCGACGCTATCATTGCGCTCAAGCAGCGTGCTCACGAATTGAAAGGATTGACGTTCGAGTACGAACCACCGGTGTTGAGGCATTTTACGGCGCGTTTCCGTGCCCTGTAACCGGCAGCGGGCAAATGACGTACGTTTTGTTGCTTAAATGTTAAATTATCCCGGTGTTTCAGCGTATCCTATGCAATACTC
>NZ_WXWP01000414.1:0-31210 GCF_009904765.1 Vibrio sp. V39_P1S14PM300 | reverse complement strand
ACCTAAATCTGGTGCGTCTACCAATTCCGCCACTTCCGCATTGAGTCATATTGCTGATTATAATCAACAATATATTAAAATGGCAGGTCTACCTGGATTCGAACCAGGGAATGGCGGCATCAAAAGCCGCTGCCTTACCGCTTGGCGATAGACCTGCAGGCATTCCTCTATTCAGATTTGGTGCGGAGGGAGGGACTTGAACCCTCACGTCCTAACGGACACTAGCACCTGAAGCTAGCGCGTCTACCAATTCCGCCACCACCGCAAATCTGATAGTAGGAATTAATGGTGGCTACGACGGGATTCGAACCTGTGACCCCATCATTATGAGTGATGTGCTCTAACCAGCTGAGCTACGTAGCCAACAATTTATGGTGCGGAAGGAGAGACTTGAACTCTCACACCTTGCGGCGCCAGAACCTAAATCTGGTGCGTCTACCAATTCCGCCACTTCCGCGTCTTGAACTCTAAAGTCACCAGTTAATTGGTAAAAACTGATAACTGTGAATAATGGTGGCTACGACGGGATTCGAACCTGTGACCCCATCATTATGAGTGATGTGCTCTAACCAGCTGAGCTACGTAGCCATCTTTTTGGAGCGAGACAATATAAACCATCTTAGCTCCGAGTGAAACCCCTTTTTGCAGAGTTTTCACTTTTTAAATAAGTGGCAGGTCTACCTGGATTCGAACCAGGGAATGGCGGCATCAAAAGCCGCTGCCTTACCGCTTGGCGATAGACCTGCAGGTGACAGCTTTTCCTGATAAATCAGAAGGCTATCTAAATCATGGTGCGGAAGGAGAGACTTGAACTCTCACACCTTGCGGCGCCAGAACCTAAATCTGGTGCGTCTACCAATTCCGCCACTTCCGCATATTTCCTCAATGCTCTTAAAAGAACATTCAGGAAATGGTGGCTACGACGGGATTCGAACCTGTGACCCCATCATTATGAGTGATGTGCTCTAACCAGCTGAGCTACGTAGCCATGACCATGATGTTGTTCCAGTTGTGACGTTGCCGTCTCGCCGGGAACGGGGCGCATTATGCGGAGTTGAGCCAGAACCGTCAATAGTTTTTTTAAATAAATCCAGACAAATCAATCGTTCGGTTTCTTTTTGAACAAAGAGCGGTGTTTATGATCGAAAACTGCTAACAAAACAGCGAGATTTGAATGAGTTAATTTGTGAGCAGGGCGGTAGTAATCACAAAAGAATAAAAAAAAGCCAGCGGATTTGCTGGCTTTTTAGGCATTAGTTCAATTCTACGTTAGAGGCGGAATTAGACGTTGAAACGGAAATGGACAACATCGCCATCTTTTACGATGTATTCCTTGCCTTCGAGGCGCCATTTACCGGCTTCTTTTGCACCGGATTCGCCGTTGTACTGAATGAAATCATCGTAGCCCACAACTTCGGCACGAATGAAGCCTTTTTCAAAGTCAGTGTGGATCTTACCTGCGGCTTTCGGCGCAGTGGCACCAACAGGGATGGTCCAAGCGCGAACTTCCTTAACCCCTGCCGTGAAGTAAGTGTGCAGGTTCAACAGTTCATAACCAGCGCGGATCACGCGGTTTAGGCCCGGCTCTTCAATGCCCATATCGGCCAGAAACTCTTCACGCTCGTCGTCTTCCAGTTCCGCCATTTCTGATTCGATGGCTGCACATACAGGCACAACCACGTTGTTTTCTTTGGCCGCGAATTCACGCACAGCGTCCAGGTACGGGTTGTCTTCAAAGCCGTCTTCATTGACGTTAGCAATGTACATGGTTGGTTTCAAAGTCAGGAAGTTGAGGTAACCGATCGCTGCCAGCTCTTCTTTCGCCAGCTCGATGCTGCGTACCATACCGCCTTCAGTCAGAACTGGTAACAGTTTTTCCAGTACCGTCAGTTCAAACTTCGCGTCTTTGTCACCACCTTTGGCTTTCTTAGCGTTACGCTGAATCGCACGTTCACACGAATCCAGATCAGCCAAAGCCAGTTCCAGGTTGATCACTTCAATGTCTTCAATTGGAGAGACTTTACCCGCAACGTGTACGATGTTGTCGTTTTCGAAACAACGAACAACGTGACCGATCGCGTCAGTTTCGCGGATGTTCGCCAGGAACTTGTTACCCAAGCCTTCACCTTTTGATGCGCCTGCAACCAAACCTGCGATGTCCACGAACTCCATAGTGGTCGGCAGTACTTTCTGTGGGTTAACGATTTTCGCCAGAGCGTCCAGGCGAAGATCTGGCACAGGAACCACGCCCGTGTTTGGTTCGATAGTACAGAACGGGAAGTTAGCCGCTTCGATGCCAGCTTTAGTCAGTGCGTTAAACAGAGTTGATTTACCAACGTTTGGTAAACCAACGATGCCACATTTAAAACCCATGATAGTAACCTTTATTCAGCTTTGAACGTGTGTAAGCGGTTTTGTGCTTTTGTCAGACCATCTTTGACTAAGATGTCCAGGCAGCGGACCGATTCATCCACCACCGCGTCAAGACATTCCTGCTCTTTTGCAGGTGCCTTGCCTAACACATAACCGGAAACTTTGTCTTTGTGCCCCGGATGGCCGATGCCAATCCTCAGGCGGTAAAAATCTTTGTTGTTGCCGAGCTTACTGATGGTATCGCGCAGGCCATTGTGACCGCCGTGTCCACCACCTTTTTTAAACTTAGCGACACCCGGAGGTAGATCCAGCTCATCGTGCGCGACCATGATTTCTTCCGGGTTTATCTGGTAAAACTTGGCCAATGCGGCGATGGCTTTACCGGATAAATTCATGAAGGTGGACGGGATAAGCAGACGGAGATCGTGACCGTTCATGCTGATTCGACCGGTCAGACCAAAAAACTTCGGCTCATTTTTCAACGTGATGTTGTGAACACGAGCCAGTTCCTCCACGACCCAAGCGCCAGCATTATGGCGAGTTTTTGCATACTCAGGGCCTGGGTTCGCCAGTCCAACCAGCAATTTTATCTCTTGACTCAAGACGGGATCTCTCTGGTATCTCAAAAAGCGCCGTATGATAACACAGAAAAGTTGCGTGTCGCGAGATTCGCACACGCATTCAACAGAGCGGAAAACAAAAAGCACCTCATCAGGAGGTGCTTTATTCTCAGTAAGGCTGAACTCGAATTACGAGTTGAACATCGCAGAGATAGACTCTTCATTGCTGATGCGGCGAATCGCTTCAGCCAGCATACGAGACAGGCTTAGCGTGGTCACTTTACCGGTCGCGGCCATCTCTTTAGACAGTGAGATGGAGTCGGTCACGATAACCTGGTCCAGTACCGAGTTTTTGATGTTTTGTGCAGCGTTGCCAGAGAACACAGCGTGAGTAGCGTAAGCAAATACGCGTTTAGCGCCACGCTCTTTCAGCGCTTCGGCGGCTTTACACAGTGTGCCACCGGTGTCGATCATGTCGTCAACGATGACGCAGTCACGTCCTTCCACGTCGCCAATCAGGTTCATTACTTCAGACACGTTGGCACGCGGACGGCGCTTATCAACGATAGCAATGTCGATATCGCCCAGGGCTTTAGCTGTCGCACGAGCGCGTACAACACCCCCCAGGTCTGGAGAAACCACTACTGGGTTTTCAAGGCCACGAGATTCCATGTCTTCCAGCAGAACTGGCGTACCAAAGATGTTGTCGACCGGTACGTCGAAGAAGCCTTGGATCTGCTCAGCGTGCAGGTCGATAGTCAGAACGCGGTCTACACCGACGTTAGACAGGAAGTCGGCCACAACTTTTGCTGTGATTGGCACACGCGCAGAACGTACACGACGATCTTGGCGAGCGTAGCCGAAGTAAGGGATTACCGCAGTAATACGGCCTGCTGAAGCGCGGCGCATTGCGTCAATCATAACCACCAACTCCATCAGGTTGTCGTTGGTTGGTGCACACGTTGATTGAATAAGGAATACGTCACTACCACGAACATTTTCATTGATTTGTACTGCAACTTCGCCGTCAGAAAAACGAGAAACAGTTGCATCACCAAGGGAGATGTAAAGACGGTCAGCAATACGTTGGGCTAGTTCAGGTGTTGCGTTACCAGCAAATAGCTTCATATCAGGCACGGTGGAAACCTCAGGGTTGCGTCCAGTTTGTAAATAGAGTGGTTTGATACCAAATTATAGACAGTTGGTATGCTGTCAGGCTGACTGATAGTTGGCCAAAGTCGCTTTAAGAGGCGAAATGTTGCGCCCTTGAGCAACGAAAGCCGAGACATTATCAGGCAGTTGTGCAAGGATTTGTTCCGCTTGTTTCTGGCTGGAAAACTCCGCAAAAACGCAGGAACCGGTCCCCGTCAACCTAGACGGCGCGTATTGTAGCAGCCATGAAAGTTGCTTATCAACCTCTGGGTAGAGCATTCGCACAATTTTTTCGCAATCGTTTTCGTAGCTCGTGTCCAGAAGCGTTGACAGTGCGCGTTTTGGCGTATTGCGCGTCAAATCCGGGTGAGTAAATATATCTACCGTAGCAATGGCGACCTCTGGTCTTACCACTAAATACCACTTTTCTTCCGGCTCGGCTGGAGACAGCTCTTCGCCAATGCCTTCGGCAAACGCTGAAAAACCGCGCACGAAGACCGGCACATCCGCCCCCAGTGTCAAGCCAATTTGCGCTAACTCGTCATCGCTCAAACCGGTTTGCCATAAATGATTCAGCGCGACCAAAGTGGTCGCTGCATTGGAGGAACCGCCGCCAATGCCACCGCCCATCGGTAAGATCTTGTTCAGTTCAATATGGGCGCCATAGGGACAGCTGCTGTATTGTTGCAATGCCGTGGCGGCTTTCCAGATCAGGTTATCCTGCAGGGCTACGCCTGGGATCTCGGGGGTCAAACTGATAGTGCCGCTGGTGTTGGCGCTAATTGTCAGTGTGTCGCCGTGGTCGAGAAACTGAAACAAGGTTTGCAGTTCATGATAACCAGTATCTCGGCGGCCGGTAATGTAAAGAAACAGGTTCAGTTTTGCCGGAGAAGGCCAGTGGGTTGCGTGCGTGATCATTGATTCAGCACCCATTTGGATACCACGATGTTGAGTGTGGTGTCACCTTGTTTGAGTTTCATTTTGCTCGGCAGCGGAACGATCTGCTGAGACAAGGGTTCATCACGATAACTCAAATAATCCAGATGCCAATTTTGCCAGCTGACCTGTTTTTCTAACGATGCCAGTGTGTTGGTGTCATTGAGCAGGTAATGGTCGGCATTGGTCGGGTTACCGAGTAACCAGTTTTGCAACTGTTCTACCGGGATCACCAGGCCCGTGAGGCGATAGACCAATGCATCGGCACTGGGGTCTGTAAACACTTGATCGTCGTAGGTTTCGACACGGGCGCCCTGAGGGCTGATGGAGAGGTTAAGGACAGTTTGACCGAGAAAGGTGGTCAGGCGTAACTGGCTTTGGGCTGCGGAATGGCGCCATTGAAAATTGAGAGACTCGCGCTGCTCGGGGGAAATATATCCCAGCTTGCCAGTAACCAAATAGTTGTCAATGCTGGCCAGTTTCTGCTGATGGGATTGCCATTCGACGCTGGTTATACTGTCGGGAACGGATGTACAGCCAGCAAATAACAGGGTTGCCAGCAGCAATGGAATAAGTTGGCGAATTTTGATCATGGTTGCTCGCAATTTGCACAATGTATCGTTTTGAATGAGCTAACTATATCATTGATCTCACGGAGTCAGGAAAGAAATCGGCCTGACCCTTTTAATAAATCTGACCATCAAGTAAAATTCCGACCTTACTGACTTTCCTGAATCGAGAATCCTGCACACATGTCCTTGCTTGCTATTGGTATCAACCACAATACAGCGTCGGTCGAATTGCGCGAAAAAGTGGCATTCGGACCTGATAAGCTGCCTGAGGCACTAAAGCAACTTGAGGAAAGCAGTATCGTCAACGGCAGTGTGATCCTTTCCACCTGCAACCGGACTGAAATCTATTGTGATGTAAAACCTGCCGGGAAAGCGAAGATGATCGACTGGTTGTCGCGCTTTCACAGTGTCAGCCCGGAAGATCTTAAACCCAGTATTTATATTCATGAAGAGCAGGCGGCGATCCGTCACCTGATGCGGGTTTCCTGCGGACTGGATTCTCTGGTGCTGGGTGAGCCTCAGATCCTCGGTCAGGTCAAGCAGGCGTATGCGGATTCGAGAGAGCACAAAGCGGTGGATACCGCGATGGAGAAGCTTTTTCAAAAAGCCTTCTCGGTTGCCAAACGGGTACGTACCGAAACAGACATTGGTGGCAACGCCGTGTCTGTGGCCTACGCCGCCTGTACCTTAGCCAAACACATTTTTGAATCGCTCTCTGAGGCGACGGTACTTCTGGTTGGGGCCGGTGAAACGATAGAACTGGTGGCCAAACATCTGGCCGGTCACAACTGCAAACGCATGATTGTGGCGAACCGCACTAAAGAGCGTGCACTGAGTCTGGCTGAACCTTTTGGCGCGGAAGTGATTACCTTGCCTGAGATCCCGGAACATCTGGCGCACGCGGACATCGTCATCAGCTCCACCGCCAGCCCACTGCCAATCATCGGCAAAGGGATGGTGGAAACCGCACTGAAAGCCCGTCGTCATCAGCCGATGCTTTTGGTGGACATTGCCGTGCCGCGTGATATCGAGTCTCAGGTTGGTGAACTCAACGACGCGTATCTCTATAGCGTCGATGATCTCCAGTCGATCGTTGAGAACAATATCGAGCAGCGTAAAGTCGAGGCCATTCAGGCCGAAGCCATCGTCAGCGAAGAAAGTGCCGGCTTCATGAGCTGGATGCGTTCGTTACAGGCGGTGGACAGCATCCGTGAATACCGCAAAGCGGCCAATGACATCCGCGAAGATTTACTGAGCAAGAGCCTTCAGGCGCTTGCTGCCGGGGCGGAACCGGAGAAAGTGTTACTGGAATTGAGCAACAAACTGACCAACAAACTGATTCACGCCCCAACCCGAGCACTGCAGGTAGCTGCAGAGCAGGGAGAACCCGCTAAACTGACTGTCATCAGACAAAGCTTGGGTCTCGAAGACCCGCAATAACCGAGTTAAGAAAATACATTTATGAAAGCGTCTATTTTAGTAAAGCTTGAAACCCTGGTTGAGCGCTATGAAGAGGTACAACACCTGCTTGGCGATCCGGATGTGATCGGTGATCAGGACAAATTCCGTGCCTTGTCCAAAGAGTACTCTCAGCTTGAGGAAGTCACCAAGTGCTTCCAGGCTTACCAGCAAGCACAGGAAGACCTGGCCGCCGCCGAAGAGATGGCGCAGGAAGATGACGCTGAAATGCGCGAGATGGCGCAAGACGAGATCAAACAGGCCAAAGCGGAAATCGAACGCTTGAGCGATGAGCTGCAAATTCTGCTGTTGCCGAAAGACCCGAACGACGACCGCAACTGTTTTCTGGAGATCCGTGCTGGTGCGGGCGGCGACGAAGCCGGTATTTTTGCCGGTGACCTGTTCCGCATGTACAGCAAGTTTGCAGAGAAAAAAGGCTGGCGTATCGAAGTGATGTCGGCCAGCGAGTCCGAGCACGGTGGCTACAAAGAGATGATCGCCAAAGTGGCAGGTGATGGCGCTTACGGTATCCTCAAGTTCGAATCGGGTGGTCACCGCGTACAACGTGTACCGGCCACGGAGTCTCAGGGCCGTGTACACACGTCGGCGTGTACGGTGGCCGTCATGCCGGAGATCCCCGAAGCCGAAATCCCGGAAATCAAAGCCAGCGATCTGAAGATTGATACCTTCCGTGCGTCGGGCGCGGGTGGTCAGCACGTCAACACCACCGACTCTGCCATTCGAATCACCCACTTGCCGACCGGAACCGTGGTCGAGTGTCAGGATGAGCGTTCGCAACACAAAAACAAAGCCAAAGCGATGGCGGTGTTGGCGGCCCGTATCATCCAGGCGGAAGAGGCCAAACGGGCGGCGGAAGTGTCTGATACCCGTCGTAACCTGCTTGGCTCGGGCGACCGCAGTGACCGGATCCGTACTTACAACTACCCGCAAGGGCGCGTTTCGGATCACCGTATCAACCTGACCATCTACCGCTTAAGTGAAGTGATGGAAGGGGATATGGTCAGTTTGATTGACCCGGTAATTCAGGAACACCAAGCCGATCAGTTGGCGGCACTGGCCGAGTCCAACTAACCGATGTCTGACCCAAACAGCGTTGAAAACACACTCAAGACGGCAACGCAACAACTGAAGGAGAGTGGCAGTGACTCTCCTTCACTGGATGCGGCGGTGCTGCTGTGTCACGCGCTTGACAAACCGCGGTCTTTTTTACTGACCTGGCCGGAAAAAGCGCTCAGCGAATCGGAGTTGCAGGCGTTTGAGGCTTTGTTGACTCGCCGCCGACAAGGTGAGCCGGTGGCGTATATCGTCGGCGTACGTGAGTTCTGGTCATTGCCGCTGCAAGTATCGTCTTCGACATTGATCCCGCGACCAGACACTGAGCGTTTGGTCGAAGTGGCGTTGGCGATAACCGCGTCAGACGGCGGCGACATTCTGGACCTGGGAACGGGGACCGGCGCGATTGCGTTGGCTCTGGCGTCAGAGTTGCCAACCCGCCGCGTCATTGGTATTGATCTGCGCCCGGAAGCTCAGGCGTTGGCGACGGACAATGCCCGTCAGTTAGGTATTGGCAACGCCACCTTTTTGGCTGGCAGTTGGTTTGAACCGCTGGAAGCGGGTACAAAGTTTGCTTTGATTGTCTCTAACCCACCATACATTGAAGAAAGCGATCCGCACTTGTCTGAAGGGGACGTTCGTTTTGAGCCTAAGTCTGCGCTGGTCGCGCAAGAGCAAGGGCTGGCGGATATTCGTCACATTGCCACGCACGCCAGAGCTTATCTCGAACCTCAGGGATGGCTGGCGTTTGAGCATGGCTATGACCAGGGCAAGGCGGTGCGTGAGATACTGAGCACATTGGGCTATCACCAAGTCAATACCGAACAGGACTATGGCGGCAACGACCGGGTAACATTCGGACAATTCTTGCCGCAGTAACAGAGAGAAGATTATGTACGAAGGATTAAAACATTTTCACCTGCTGACGATCGTGCTCAGCGCCACCCTACTGTCTGTGCGTTATGCGCTGATGATGGCGAATTCTCCCATTCTAGAAAAGAAGTTTCTTAAAGTCTTTCCCCACATCAACGATACGTTTCTGTTGTTGTCCGGGATTGGTCTGGTGTTTATTACCGGATTTATTCCGTTTACACCTGCAGCGCCCTGGATGACCGAAAAGCTGACCTGTGTACTGGCGTACATCGCGCTGGGCTTTTTTGCGTTGAAACTGGGCCGCAACAAGCTGCTGCGTACTTTCTCCTTCTTTGGTGCCCTGGGTTGGTTGTTGATGGCCGGTAAAGTGGCCGTAACCAAAGTGCCGATGCTTTTAGGCTAAGCGGAATCGATGAATGCTTGAGTTATTTGATGAAGACTTTGATGCGATCGAACTGGCAGAAGGGGCTTTGATCCTCAATCAGGCTGTGAATCCGCAAACGAAGGTCAGTTGGGCAGAGCGAGAGCTGGAACGGCTGCTGAAAGACGCCGAACTGGCCTTGGTGAACGAGGCCGATGAGCAAGTGCGTTTTGACGCATTTCTGCGCCTGTTCTACTTCGACTGGGGATTTCGCGGCGATCAGGATGCTTATTTTGATTCCAGTAACGCGTTTATCGACAAGGTTCTGGAACGACGTAAAGGTATCCCGGTCAGTCTGGGCGCACTGCTGCTGTATTTTGGACGTAAACTCGGTTTCCCGGTCGAAGCGGTGACGTTTCCGACTCAGTTTTTAATCAAGGTTTGCTGGTACGGTGAGCCAGAGCGTTACCTCAACCCATTTGATGGGGAGTATGTTTCTCGGCATACTCTGGAGTCCTGGTTGATTGGCCACAGCGGTCCGCTGAAAAAGCTCAAAAGCGAGCATCTTAAAACGGTTGATAACCCGACTGTGATTGGGCGCTGGCTGGCAGTGCTGAAAAGTGCGCTGTTACGTGAGGAACGCTATACTCTGGCCTTGAGATGTACCGATCTGGCGCTGACGTTTGTGCCCGATGATCCGTATGAAATCCGCGACCGTGGCTTTATTTATCAGCAGTTAGATTGCCACCAGATTGCGTTGATGGACTATCAGTATTTTATCGATCAATGCCCGGACGACCCTGCGGCTGAACTATTAAAGAATCAGGTGAATGCCATGCGTGAAAACGCCATCACCGTGCATTAACCCAGACTAAAGAGAGATAAAAATGGAACAAAAAGTTGTTCACGTTGGTGATATTCCTGTTGCTAACGATAAGCCGTTTACTCTGTTTGCCGGAATGAACGTGCTGGAATCACGGGATCTGGCAATGCAGATCTGTGAGCACTACGTGAAGGTGACCGACAAACTGGGTATCCCGTACGTGTTTAAAGCGTCGTTTGACAAAGCCAACCGCAGTTCAGTGAACTCTTACCGTGGTCCAGGTCTGGAAGAAGGCATGAAAATCTTCCAGGAACTGAAAGATACCTTCGGCGTTAAGATCATCACGGACGTTCATACCGAAGCACAAGCTCAGCCTGTGGCTGACGTGGTTGACGTGATTCAGTTGCCAGCCTTTTTGGCGCGCCAGACCGATCTGGTGGAAGCGATGGCGAAAACCGGTGCGGTGATCAACGTTAAGAAACCTCAGTTCATGAGTCCGGGGCAGGTGGGCAACATTGTCGAGAAATTTGCGGAGTGTGGTAACGAGCAAATCATCCTGTGTGAACGCGGTTCATGTCATGGTTACGACAATCTGGTCGTGGATATGCTGGGTTTCGGTGTGATGAAAAACGCCTCACAAGGTAGCCCCATCATCTTTGACGTGACGCACTCACTGCAGATGCGCGACCCAAGTGGCGCGGCATCAGGCGGTCGTCGTGAGCAGACGGTGGAACTGGCAAAAGCGGGTCTGGCAACGGGCATTGCTGGTCTGTTTATCGAAGCGCACCCAAATCCGGATCAGGCAAAATGTGACGGCCCATCAGCATTACCACTGGATAAGCTTGAACCATTCCTGGCGCAGATGAAAGCGCTGGATGATCTGATCAAGAGCTTTGAGCAGATCGACATCAACTAAATGTTCTGCTGAATAAAAAGCCGACGACGACGTCGGTTTTTTTATGCCTGATCTCCCCAGGTTTTAGGTGAACGATTGCCTGTGATCCACCAAAATCGTTTGTGTAATCCAGACAACCGATTGCAGTTGGCGGTGGTAATTAACATGATCCATACGACATAAATATGAAATCAGGCTGTCAGCATGAAAAGGTTACTTTAGACTGAATCAAGTTTTGTCTGGGTTTCAGAGAGTGACCATCGTAGTGTCAGACAAGACGGCAGTGGATTCCAAACAAGTTCAAAGGTATGACAACAATGAAGCAAGGCCTAATTCTAAAAACAACGCTAAGCGCAGCAATTCTGGCAGCCCTTGCAGGCTGTGCGTCGCAACCCGCCCACGAGTGGCAAAGCGACACCACTTACAAACTGACGGTGTTACACACCAACGACCATCATGGCCGCTTCTGGCAGAACAAATACGGCGAGTACGGCATGGCCGCACGTAAAACGCTGATTGATGACCTGAGAAGCGAAATCGAAGCCGAAGGCGGCAGTGTACTGCTGTTGTCCGGTGGCGACATCAACACCGGAGTGCCTGAGTCGGATTTGCAGGATGCGGAGCCGGATTTCAAAGGCATGAGCAAGATCGGCTATGACGCCATGGCGCTCGGCAACCATGAGTTTGATAACCCGCTTGAAGTGCTCTTCAAGCAGGAAGAGTGGGCGAATTTCCCGATGTTGTCGGCGAATATTTACGATAAAAAAACAGGCAAACGCTTGTTCCAACCGTATCAGATGTTCGAGAAGCAGGGGATTCGAATTGCGGTGATCGGCCTGACAACAGAAGACACTGCGAAGATCGGCAACCCAGAATTCATCAATGGCATTGAATTTCGCGATCCGAAAGTAGAAGCCAAAGCATTGATCGCTGAGCTCAAAGAGAACGAAAAACCGGATCTGATTTTTGCCGTGACGCACATGGGGCACTACGAAGACGGTAAGCGGGGAGTGAACGCGCCGGGTGATGTCGCTTTAGCGCGTTTCCTTGGCCATGGCGATCTGGATATGATTGTTGGCGGTCACTCACAAGAGCCGGTGTGTATGGAAGGACCGAACGTGGTCAACAAGCACTTCCAACCGGGTGATGAGTGTAAGCCGGACGTTCAGAACGGCACCTACATCGTACAGGCGCATGAGTGGGGCAAATACGTTGGCCGTGCTGATTATGAGTTCCGCAACGGTGAACTGAACATGGTCAGCTATAACCTGATCCCGGTTAACCTGAAGAAGAAAGTGGAACTCAACGGTGAGAAACAACGGGTGTTTATTCAGGATGAAATCGCTCAGGACGCCACCATGCTTGATTTCCTGCGCCCTTATCAGGAAAAAGGTCAGGCTCAATTGAATGTGAAGATTGCTGAAACCAATGGCAAGCTGGAAGGCGATCGCAATGTGGTGCGTTTCGAGCAAACGAATCTTGGGCGTTTGATTGCGGCTTCTCATATGGAGCGTGCGAAAGCGGATTTTGCGGTCATGAACTCAGGCGGCGTGCGTGATTCCATTGAAGCTGGAGATGTGACTTACAAAGATGTACTGAAAGTACAGCCGTTTGGCAACATCGTCACGTACACCGACATGACCGGTAAAGAAGTGATGGACTACCTTAATGTGGTTGCCACCAAACCGGTCGATTCGGGTGCTTATGCTCAGTTTGCTGGTATCTCTATGACGGTTGAAAACGGTCAGGTGTCGCATGTGTTTATCGGCGGAAAACAGCTGCGCATGGATAAGACTTACCGCTTTACGGTGCCAAGTTACAACGCGGCGGGCGGCGATGGTTATCCGAAGATCAATACCCATCCAGGGTACGTCAATACCGGTTTTGTTGATGCTGAAGTACTCAAAGAGTTCCTCCAGTCTCACAGCCCGATTGACGTCAACAAGTTTGCCTCGTCCGGGCAGATTGTTTACAAGTAAGATTGACGGCAAGGTCCTGAAATGATTAACCTAAAGCGGCGCACTATGCGCCGCTTTTGTTTGATTTAATACTCATCACTATAGTTAGTTGCCTGACAGCTGGTTATCCTGATGGGTAAGGATAGAAAATGACCCCAGCGATCAATCTGGCCAAGAAAAAGAAAGTGGCCCACACCATCCATCAGTATGAACACGATCCTCGCGCCCAGAGCTACGGTCTGGAGGCTGCCGAAGTCCTTGGTCAGGATCCCAGGCAAGTATTTAAGACCTTGTTGTTTGCGCTCAACGGCGAGGCGAAGAATTTGGCGGTGGCAGTGATACCGGTCGACCAGATGCTTAACCTTAAACTGGCGGCGAAAGCCGCGAAAGGGAAGAAAGCTGAGATGGCTGACCCGGAAATCGCGCAGAAGACGACAGGTTATGTGGTCGGCGGGATCAGCCCACTTGGTCAGAAAAAAGCCTTACCGACGTTCATTCATGACAGTGCGCTTGAGCAAGAGACAATCTGTGTCAGTGCCGGCAAGCGAGGGCTGGAAATCGAACTGGCACCTCAGGATCTCGCTAAGCTGACGCGGGCAGAATTTGCCTGTTTGTGCCAAGAGTAGTTGTCAGACAAAAAAGCGGCCGTAAAGGCCGCTTTTTATCTGAATCAGGCAGATTTGACTTCGTCTTCTTCCATTTGCGCATTGTCTACAACGTGGTTCTCCCCCAGATCATTCGGCAGGACCAGGTTGAGTACAATCGCCACGATGCCACACAGGCTGACGCCTTGCAGGCTAAAGTCACCAATACCGAAAGCCATGCCGCCGATGCCAAAGACCAGAGTCACAGCGACAATCACCAGATTACGGGATTTATGCAGGTCTACCTGATTTTTGATCAGAGTATTAAGACCGACGGTCGCAATCGAGCCAAACAGGAGGATCATGATTCCGCCCATGACAGGCACAGGGATGGTTTGTAGTACCGCGCCCAGTTTGCCGACCAATGCCAGGACAATGGCGGTAATGGCTGCCCAGGTCATGATGACTGGATTGAAGGCTTTCGTCAGCATCACTGCGCCCGTCACCTCGCTGTAGGTGGTGTTTGGTGGTGCACCAAGTAGAGAGGCGGCCATGGTGGCAACGCCGTCACCAGTGATGGTGCGGTGTAAGCCTGGCTTTTTGAGGTAGTCTTTGCCGGTAACGTTTGAGATCGCCAGCATATCACCCACGTGTTCCACGGCGGGGGCAATCGCTACCGGGATCATAAACAGAATCGCATTGATGTTGAATTCCGGGAAGGTAAAGTTTGGCAGGGATAGCCAGGCGCTTTGCTGGACCGGATTAAAGTCAACCACACCAAAGTACAGACTGGTGGCGTAACCGGCCAGAATACCTCCACAAATGGGCAGTAGCTTTAAGAAACCTTTCGCGAATACACTGATGCCAACCGTCACCAGCAAAGAGATGCCGGAAATCCAGAGTGCGGCGTTGGCGTCTATCAGTTGAACTGCGCCATCGCCCGTTTTACCCAGCGCCATGTTCACCGCGGCGGGGGCCAAACCCAGGCCGATCACCATAATAACCGGACCCACGACCACAGGTGGCAGCAGCTTATGGATAAAGCCGACTCCGCGCACTTTGATGACCGCACCTAAAATGACATACACCACACCGGCTGCCATCAGGCCGCCCATTGTGGCCGGAACCCCCCAGTTTTGAACACCGAACATGATGGGAGCAATAAACGCGAAAGAAGAGGCAAGGAAAATGGGAACAGTGCGACGAGTAATGAATTGGAAGAGGAGAGTGCCGACACCAGCGCCGAACAGCGCAACACTTGGGTCGAGACCGGTAAGAAGCGGGACCAGTACCAAGGCTCCGAAGGCGACAAACAGCATCTGCGCGCCCTGAATCGCATTTTTCATATGAGTTTTCCCTGACTGTAAAACAAAATTCGCGGGATTCTATCACTTTGGCAATCGTTTGCAATGCCAATTAGATCAAATATTGATGGGATTGTTACTCAGAAAAACCAGAGTTATGAGCGATGGTGGACACCGCGAGAGTCGTCAATGCAATGCGACGCTATTAAGCGTGAACTCAGTAGAGTTTAAATTCTAACCGTTTTGGGGCGCCCCTTTGTTGCTAGCAAAGAGAGAGTTGCTTATTATCTTGTTTCTCAATAAATCCAGAGTGGTAACACTATGCGCAAGTTTGTTTTATTGGTGATGGGACTGTTCGCATTGCCAGTTTATGCCATGACTCATGTCAACCTCTATCAGTCTGAGGTGATACTGACTCAGGAACAGGGCGACGATGCTGCCCACACGCAAGGGATGAAAGATGTGATAATCCGGGCGTCGGGGGAGCCGGCGGCGGTCAGCAACCCGGTGATCAAAAAAGCACTCGCTCAGACGAGTCAATACCTGACTCAAATCAGTCAAAGTCAGCAGAGCGGTCAATCAACATTAAAAATGGGCTTCAGTGAACCGGGTATCCGGGCGTTGCTGACGCAGGCACAATTGCCTTATTGGCCGGCCGAACGTGCCAATGTGCTGGTGTGGCTGGTTGAAGACAATGGTAGTCAGCGGAGCATTCGCTGGGAAAACGCCGCTTCTCCGCTGTTGCAGGCGATGAAATCCAGTGCCAGACTGCGTGGGTTGCCGTTGACCGTACCCGTCGGGGATATCGATGACATCACCAATGTCGCTGTTTCTGACTTATGGGGTGGATTCATGCAGCCAGTCAGCGTGGCCAGCCAACGTTATCCGGCTGATGCTGTGTTGATTGTACGTGCTGATGGGAACCATTTACACTGGTCATTGTATGATCAGGCGCCGGCTGGCCTCACGGATAGCACCCGTGCTCCGGTGACAGGCTCGGACAGCGGCGCGGACGCTGCCAAAGCGATGATCGATCAGATCAGCAATTATTACGCAAAGAAAAATGCGGTAGTGGTTGCGGCGAACTCTTCTGAAGCCGTCAAAGCCCAGTTCATCGCTATTGATGGTGCGCTGGACTTTTTCCACCTGGAGAACAAACTCAAGCGTCTGCCGTCAGTGGCGTCGCTGGACATCGTGAAAATTCAGAACCATCAAGTCACGTTTAACGTTCACCTGCTGTCTTCTTCGGACGTATTTCAACGGGAAGTCTTGAATCTTGGTATGGTAACGCAACTGGAAAGCCAACCGGTGACTCCGCTGGTGGACACGTTAGCCGAGCAACCAGTGGCGGCGGATGAGCCAGGCCCGGTAACATCAATAACGCCAGAGCCAAGCCGTGTGCCGGTTGCGGTTAATAGTACGAAAAAACAGGCGCAGTCTTTACCACCGCAAGCGCCGATACTGGTGTTTGAATGGCAAGCTTGACCAGCAAATGCGATCAGTAAACAAAGCCCGCTGAACTAAGCGGGCTTTTATTATTTAGTGTCTGAGTCGCTCTCTTGCTCGAAGCGCGCTTTCTCTTGTTTTTCGACCACCGACAGCCGGGTCAGTTTGAGCCCGAGCTCTTTGCCGCGACAACGGGCGTACAGAATGTTGCCGGCAAAGGCAACCGAAGTCAGCAGCAGTTCCACCAGCGCCAGCCAACGTTCACCGCCATCGACATACACCAAGGTCAGTCCGTGCAGGAAATACAACATCAGCACAAAATTGGCCCAGGCGTGGGTGTAAGGTTTGCCGGCCAGGATGCCAGGCAAAGGCAGCAGTAACGGGATACACCAAGCAATCGCCAGAGTCAGGTTGCTGATATGCGGGTGGGGTGACAACGAGAGTTGCCACGCCGCGACCCAGCCAAGCAGCGCTAGGTTCCCGCCCAGCGCCAACCAGCGGAACAGCTTGGTTTGGGGTGTCATATCACTCATATCGGTTCCTTCATTTTGAGCGCGGTGCGTGCCAGCCTGCGTCCCAGTTGCTGGGCCAGCTCAGACTCCTCCGTGCTAAGCGAGGCGTCGCCGTGATTGGCCACTGACGTTGCACCATAGGGCGTGCCGCCGGAACGTGTGGTGTGCAGTGCGGGCTCAGAATAAGGAATACCGAGAACCAACATGCCATGATGCAATAACGGCAGCATCATCGACTGCAACGTGGTTTCCTGGCCACCGTGCAGTGTGGACGACGAGGAAAACACACAGGCTGGTTTGTCGATCAGATCGCCGTTTATCCAGGCCGAGGTGGTCTGATCCCAGAAATGTTTCAAAGGCGCAGCCATATTGCCAAACCACACTGGGCTGCCCATGGCCAGGCCGTCACACTGACTGAGCTCCTGAGCCGTGATGAGCGGATCACTGCTGGGATACTCGCTGGGCGACAGTTCAGCAACCGTGCGCAGTACGGCTTCGCAACCTGATATGGATTCTATTCCTCGGGCGATTTGGCGTGCCAGTGCCCGGGTACTGCCATGGCGACTGTAGTAGAGCACCATTAGGTTACAGGTCATAGAATGTTCAGTACCTGCTCTGGTGGGCGGCCATGTTTGGCTTTACCGTTGGCAACCACAATCGGGCGCTCGATCAGTTTCGGGTTAGCGACCATGGCCTCAAACAACGCGTCGTCCGATGCTTCGGCCAGATTCAGTTGTTTGTAAACGTCCTCTTTGGTGCGCATCATCTGACGGACGTCGGTCAGACCTAACTGTGAGTACAGATCTTTGAGCAGCGCCACAGACAGTGGCTCTTCCAGGTATTTCACGACGGTTGGCTCGATGCCTTTTTCTTCCAGTAGCGCCAGTGTCTGACGGCTTTTTGAGCAACGAGGGTTGTGATAAATCACGACTGACATAAGAACTCTCCTGGTTCAGGGTTTTATTATTGGAGTGCTTGGAATCGATCCCGCTGAGTCATTAACTGATCGATGCGTGCATCGTAGCGGGCTTGTTTCAGGCTGCCAAGCTCAGCAAGTTGGCTGGCCTGAGTATAATACTGAATGGCTTTATTCCAATTTGCTTTCAGCGCAAGAATTTCAGCCCGGGCGGCCAGATCTTCGTCACTGTTCCCCAGATGAATGTTGGCCTCGGACAACAGATGCCAACCGTTGACATCATTGGGATGTTCGTGGGTATAGCGTTGCAGAACCCGGACGGCTTCTGCATTTTTGTCCTGTTTCATCAGCACATTGGCATAGTTGATCGTCAGAACCGGATTGGCCGGTTTGCTTTTCAGGGCTTTTTCCAGCATTGCCTGAGCTTTTTCCGGCTGCTTTTTCTCCACATACAGATCCGACATCGCATCCAGGTAGAAGTTATTGTTGGGATCCTGTTTATCCAGCGCTAACAGTAGCGGCTCTGCTTTATCCAGTTGCTTGGTGTCCAGATACACTAACGCACGGCCATACTGAAATGCCGCTTTGAGCGCTGGTGGTGATTTTTTCTCGGTGCGGTCAAACCAATCGAGTGCCGCCTTGGCCTCAATGTTGGCGTAACGTGCCACCACACGGGCGCGCGCCAGATTGTAGTCCAGCGACGGATTCACTCTGTGCTGAGGATAGTGACGCGCTCGCTCACGGCTGTCGGTAATACGATCTTCGGGCAGCGGGTGGGTCAGCAGCATCGGAGGTGGTTTACTGGCGTAGCGGTATTCGTCGGCCAGGCGACCAAAAAATCGAGGCATGGCTTCGACATCAAATCCGGCTTTGGACAGGGTAGCAATACCAAAGCGGTCCGCCTCTTTTTCGTTGCTGCGGGTGTAATTAATCTGGCTTTGCATTGAGCCAGCCTGTGTGGCTGTCAGGGCAGCAATACCCGCTTCTGGCGCAGCGATCGCCAGCAGCAGCGAGCCAACCAGTGCCGCGATGGTGGCGGGAGACTTTCTCGCTTGATCTTCCATGCTTCTCGCCAGATGGCGCTGAGTCACGTGGGCGATCTCGTGCGCCAGTACGGAAGCCAGCTCACTTTCGCTCTGAGCGTGCAGAAACAAGCCCGAGTGCAAGGCCACGTAACCGCCAAAGAACGCAAACGCGTTGATGTTACGATCACGAATCATAAAGAACGTAAACGGGGTCTTGACGTCATTCGCGTTCGCGACCAGTCGGTGGCCGAGTGAGTCGATGTACTCGCTCAATACCGGGTCATTAATGACAGGCCGGCTGGCGCGCAGCATCCGCATGTAGGCATCGCCGTAAATTTGTTCCTGATCAATCGACAGGGTGGCACCTGCGGCCGTGCCGATGTCTGGCAGGTCAACATTGCTCGCCACCGACACCGACGGCGCACACAGGGCGGCCGAGACACAGAGACAAACGAGTGAACGAGTGCGTTTAAACATAGTAGTCAGAAGTACTCCATATACATATTCTCTATTGACACTGCCAAGCGCGATTTGTTTCAGTAATAGTTAGGGGCTGCGATTGTAAGCAGATGTTGCCCGTGGCAAGCTGCGTCTGTTTAAACAGTGGCACAGCACTAAAATACCGATACAATATTGAGCCTATGATAAGCATCGGACTGAAGAATGAAACCCAAGATTGTCGATTTGCGTGCGCAGCGTTGCCCAATGACTCTGTTGTTGGCCAAACGTCACGCCGTGACACTGCAGTGCAATCAGACCATGATACTCTATATCTCTGATCTCAGTTCGAAAAACGATATCGAAAAGTTTTTGAGTTGCAAAGGGTTTCACGTTTGCACAAGTGAAATTGATGGCGATTTTTCCATGCAAGTGACCTGTTTAGGTCAGCCTACTTAAAGGAAGTTAAATGTTTGAAATGGTGCTGCGTTGGTATAAACGACGCTTCTCGGATCCACATGCTGTCAGCCTGGTTGCCATTCTTCTGATTGGTTTCATCATTATCTATTTTTTCGGCAACCTGATTGCACCGTTGCTGGTGGCGATCGTGCTGGCTTATCTGCTTGAATGGCCGGTCAATCAACTGTCCCGGGTCGGGCTGCCGCGTACGGTATCGGTCATTCTGGTGATTCTGTCGTTTACGGGGCTGATGCTGTTGGCGGTGTTTGGGCTGGTACCGACCATTTGGCAACAGGTCGGCAACCTGGTGAATGACATTCCTAAGATGTACACCGACCTGCAGGTGTTCATCAACACGATTCCGGAGCGCTACCCTGAGCTGGCTAACCTCAAAATTGTTGAGTCGATCGTTACCAACGCTAAAAACCAGATGTTGTCGGTCGGAGAGAGTGTGGTCAAAGGCTCGGTTGCATCGCTGGTCAGTCTGGCGACGCTGGCGGTTTACCTGATTTTAGTGCCGCTGTTGGTGTTCTTTTTGCTGAAAGACAAACAGCAGATGATGGACATGGCGCGCAGTGTGCTACCGCGTAACCGCAAACTGGCCAATAAGGTCTGGTACGAGATGAACGAGCAGATTTCCAATTACATCCGCGGCAAAGTGTTGGAGATCCTGATTGTCGGCGGTGTCAGCTACGTGACCTTTGCGATTTTAGATTTGCGTTACTCGGTGCTGTTGGCGGTAGCCGTTGGCTTCTCGGTGTTAATTCCGTACATAGGTGCGGCGGCGGTAACCGTGCCAGTGGCCATTGTTGCTCTGTTCCAGTGGGGGTTAACACCGCCGTTTTACTACCTGCTGATTGCCTACGGCATCATTCAGGCGCTCGACGGTAACGTGCTGGTTCCGGTGCTGTTCTCTGAAGCGGTCAATTTGCATCCGGTGGCCATCATAGTGTCTGTGTTGGTCTTTGGCGGTTTGTGGGGCTTCTGGGGCGTATTTTTTGCTATTCCGCTGGCCACGTTGGTGAAGGCGGTATGGAATGCGCTGCCCAGCATAGACGAAGAGCCGGCAGAATCGGCTTAAATTTTATAAAGCTCAATAATATCAGCCCTGATGAGTTTCTCATTCAGGGCTTTTTTTCGCCAGAAAGTGGTCTGATCTCAGAAAAAATGCACGTTTTGGTGAGAAAATGCTCAAGAAATCTTGCGCTTCGTCGATAACAAAACCATAACAATAAAAACAAGATGTTACCGTCATTAAGGATCACGAGGTAAATATGAGATTTAGTCAGAAGATAGTTATTGCTTCGTCTGCATTGCTGTTTGTTACTGTGTCATTGCTGTCAATTCAGCAATTAAGAACTGTTCGCACCGAAGTAGAAGGGCTGGTGAATAACAGCCTCAATGAAATGGTTACTGGGGTGAAAAACACCATTGCTTCGGAAATGGAAAGTAAAAAAGCGCTCGCTCAATCCATGACGGAAGTGATTGAGCTGGACCCGAAAAATCATGAATATGTGAAAAATATTCTTGAGAAACCGAAATTGAAATCAAGCTTTCTGGCGGTCGGTTTTGGTTACCAGAGCAATGGTTTTGTGATTGAAAATGATGACGGTTGGGACGCTGGGCCGGATTATGATCCGCGTGTGCGCCCTTGGTTTAAAGCCGCGAAAGCGGAAAACAAACTGATTGTTACCCAACCTTATGTTGACGCCTCGTCGGGGAATGTCATTATTTCCATCGGTACGCCGGTGCGGGACAACGGTCAGTTTACTGCTGGTATGTTCTATGATTTGGAGCTCACAGGGCTGGCGGATCTGGTCAACAACACCAACCTGTTTAACGCCGGCTATCTGTTCATTGTGACCGCCGACGGCACCACTATTGCGCACCCTGACGTGAAAAACAACGGCAAGAAAATGGACACTTACCTACCGGTTTCGATTCAAGCGGGAACGCAGGAAGTGGAAATGGACGGGCAAGAGTACCTGATTAACTTTACCCATGTGCCAAGTGAAAACTGGTATGTTGGGGCGGTGGTCGATGAATCGGTGGCGCTGGCGGCAGAAACTAAGCTGCGTAACAGCTCAATCATTTACACACTGATCGGTTTGGCACTGAGCGTAGCGATTCTGACGTTCCTGATCCGTATTCTGATGAAACCGCTGGGTGTGCTCAATCAGGCCATTCAGGATATCGCGTCAGGTCAGGGCGATCTCACCAAGCGTCTCAACACCAATACCGATAAAGAGTTTGCCGAGCTGGCGGAAGGGTTCAATGCCTTCACCGAGAATCTGCAAAAGCAAATTCAGCAGTCGAAAGCCATCAGTGGAGAAATCCGTCACGGCACTGAAATGACAGCGATGGGCTCGCAGGAATCGGCGCAGGCGATGCAAAGCCAGTTGCATGAACTGGAGCAGTTGGCAACGGCGATGAACGAAATGTCCGTCACTGCTACTGAAGTGGCCAACAATGCCCAGGGTGCAGCAGAAGCCGCCAAAGACGCAGACGATGCGACGGTGGAAGGCTCTGAAGTGGTCAGCCACACAACCACATCCATTGATACTCTCTCGGCCCGTATCGATCAGGCGGTAGAAGAAGTGCTGGGGCTGGAATCGGCCACGGCCAATATCGAAACCATTTTGAAAGTGATCAACGACATTGCCGATCAGACCAATCTGCTGGCACTGAATGCTGCAATTGAGGCTGCACGTGCCGGAGAGTCCGGCCGAGGTTTTGCTGTGGTGGCGGATGAGGTTCGGACTCTGGCCCAGCGTACTCAGGAGTCGACGACGGAAATTCGTAACATGATCGAGCAGCTTCAGGCAGGCGCCAGCGCGGTATCGGCGGCCATGAGTGAGAGTAAGAACACCGCAGTAGATGCAGTGAATAACGCTCAGTCAGCCAACCTGGCACTGGAGAAAATCCGTGATGCAATTCGCCACATCAGCGACATGAACATGCAGATTGCCTCGGCCGCAGAAGAGCAGAGCTTGGTGGCGGAAGAGATCAATAACAACACGGTGAAAATCAAAGACCTGTCGACTCAAGTGTCGGATGCGGCCCAGCAGGCCAACATTGCGATGCAGGTCCAGACAGAAAATGTGCGCGAGCAGGATGAAATTCTGAACAAATTTATTGTTTAGGCTTAGGGGAAACAAAAACGCCAGTCAATAAGACTGGCGTTTTTTTATGTTGGAGATTATTGCTCGTTAAGGTAGTTCAGCACCACTTCGTGGTGATCTTTGGTTTTGAACTTATTGAACACGTGTTCAATCACACCGTCTTCATTGATCAGGAAGCTGATGCGATGCAGGCCATCATAGACTTTGCCCATAAACTTCTTTTCACCCCATACGCCAAACTGCTCTGCGACCGCATGGTCCTCATCCGACAGCAGAGTGAAGTTGAGGTTGTCGCGTTCAATGAATTTACCCAGACGTTTCACCGCATCAATACTGACTCCCAGTACCACCAGATTGTGTTTATCCAGCTCGGCTTTGACATCACGCAGGCCTTGAGCCTGAACGGTGCAGCCTGGTGTCATGGCTTTCGGGTAAAAATAAAACAGAACTTTCTTGCCTTTAAAATCTGACAGGGACACCAGATTGCCGTCTTGATCCGGCAAAGAGAATGCGGGTGCCGGGGTGCCTGCAGTCAATGTGTTCATTGTGATTCCTTTTTTATTGGCTGTTTTTAATGAAATTGAGTGAGCCTTGCACATTCAGCGTCGCGCACAAAGCATCGAATTCTTCCTGAAGCTGCATCAGATTGCAGTCTGAGTCGACCGTGGCGGTGATCGCGATGTGGAACTGGTCGTGATCCAGATGGACTTTCGACTTGTTGATGGTCTGTGCGCTCAGTGAGCCTAACCCGATGTTGCGATCGGCGAAAAACTGAGTGAACTGTTCGGTCAGTCCGACGCGATCATCTGACTCGACAAACACCTCAAGGGTGTAGGCATTATCTTGATGGTCATGGGTAGAGGTACGTTTCATCATGGTGATGAGATCATGCTCCTGACCAAGCAACGGCAGAGTCGTTTCGACGCGAGTGACGGCGTTGTTGTTCCCTGAAAGCAGCATGATCAGGGTAAATTCATCGCCAAACAGCGCGATGCGGCTGTCGACAATATTACAACCGGATTTGGTCACCAGCTGGACAACCTGGTTACATATTCCCGGGCGGTCACTCCCTACCGCGGTAATGACTAAATGCTGAGTCATACTATCACTTACTTCAATGTATCTTATTTGTTCAGCTAGCTTAGCACAGTTAAGCGCAGGAGAAACGCCGCCGG
Source organism: Vibrio sp. V39_P1S14PM300 (assembly GCF_009904765.1). NCBI lineage: Bacteria > Pseudomonadati > Pseudomonadota > Gammaproteobacteria > Vibrionales > Vibrionaceae > Vibrio > Vibrio sp. V39_P1S14PM300. Next base: position 7,194 of record NZ_WXWP01000414.1, on the reverse strand, counting down.
GGGAAATTGATGTGTGTTATGTCAGCTAAATCAGACGCCATTCGCATATGACAACTGCCTGACAATGGGAGCGTGGAAAGGAGTATAAGGTCCGTTAGCTTTTACGCCTGTGGGCGTAGTGGTGCGCCAGACTCAGGATCATTAGTGATATGAGTATCGCATCTGATAAATATTCATTCATTTAGGCGATTTAAGCGTGTTTAATCCCTTGTCTTTATCAATCGCCTTACAGTACCATGCAGAAAGAATCAATGTAGGGAGAAAGACATGTTTTCAGGAAGTATAGTGGCGTTAATAACCCCGTTTGACCAGGATGGCGAAGTCGATTTTGTCAGCCTGAAAAAACTGGTTGAGTTCCACGTGGCCGCGGGCACTGACGGCATAGTCGCAGTAGGTACAACCGGTGAATCTTCAACGCTGACCGTAGAAGAGCATGTCAAGGTGGTCCTGAAAACGGTAGAGTTTGCGGAAGGCCGCATTCAGGTGATCGCCGGAACGGGCGCCAACGCCACTCATGAATCCGTCACGTTTAGCCGTTTGCTGAACAACTCCGGCATTGCTGGTTGTCTGAGTGTCACTCCGTACTACAACAAGCCGACTCAGGAAGGTTTGTACCAACACTACAAAGCGATCGCTGAAGAAAGCGACGTGCCTCAAATTCTTTACAATGTTCCGGGCCGTACGGCGGTAGACCTGCATCCGGAGACGGTAGCTCGCCTGGCGGAAATTGAGAGCATCGTGGCACTGAAAGACGCGACCGGCGATTTGAGCAGAATTGCAATTCATCGTGAACTTTGTGGCGAAGACTTTATCTTATTAAGTGGTGACGACTCGACTGGCCTGGAATTTTGCAAAATGGGTGGTCAGGGCGTGATCTCTGTGACCAACAACATCGCGGCGGCGGACATGGCGGCCATGATGCGTTTAGCGAAAGAAGGCAAGTTTGAAGAAGCGGAAGTGATCAACCAACGTTTGATGACGCTGCACAAGAACCTGTTTGTCGAATCCAGCCCAATTCCGGTTAAGTGGGCCGCGCATCAGATGGGCCTGATCGCTCACGGTGGGCTGCGTCTGCCACTCACAGAATTGTCCGAGCAAGCTCGTCCGGTGGTGCAAAAAGCCCTGGTTGAAGCAGGTATCTACGAATAGAAATGGAGTGCCGGAGCGATAGCTTCGGCTGTTTTTAGGAGTTTCAATGAAATTTTCTCATCAGCTAGTCGTCAGTTCGCTAGCTGTTTTTGTTTTAAGTGCATGTTCCGGTGACGCGTCACAACGTCGTCAGGCGAAAGATGACTTTGAGTACGTTAATACGCCAAAGCTGGAAAACTGGACCCCGTTGGCCGCCTCTCAGCCTCAGTTTTACGAGAACTATAAGATTCCTCAGGGCAATTTCCATGGTGGGATTGGTAAAGATGTGGATATTCGTCCGCCTCAGCAAGTGCTGGAGTTGATCCCCGGTGCACGTACTGAACTGCGTGACGGAGAAGTGACCTTATGGCTGCTGCGTCAGGATGAAGCGGACAAAGTGTGGAATACGGCACTGAATATGCTCAAAGAGCGCAACATTCCGATCCGTTCTCAGACCGACAACCGCATTGAAACCGAGTGGGTGACTTGGACTTCAGAAGATGAAGACGGTGAAATCGGTAGTCGCTATGAAATTACCCGTTCTCAGCTCAACAGTCGCTATGGCTTCAAGATTTCGCTGATTGACTGGCGAGAAAACGGTCAGTCCAAGCCTGTGACAGCCACCAATAAAGAACGTTACAACGCGCTGATGACCAACCTAGTGACCGCTCGCTATGACATGGACATGCGCGAAGAAGCGGCGCGTAAAGCGCAAGAGTTGGTGAAACACATTCCAATTACCATGGGAACCGACCGCAGTGGTTTCCCGGTGATCATTGCGCGGACTTCTTACGATGTACTGTGGCAGCGTTTGCCAAAGATTCTGCCAGCGATGGGCTTTACGGTGGAAGAGCGCAACCAGTCACAGGGCACCATCAAAGCGAAATACGCTTCGCCAGATGACGCATTCTGGAATGATGTGGGTGTGAAACCAGTCGATTTACCAGCGGGTACCTATACCTTCCTGCTGGGGGACTTGGGTAACCGTACCTCCATCAATATTACCAATGCCGCCGGGAAACCAGTCGAGGAGCAGTTGCTCAAAGACATGGCGCCAGTGTTGGCCGCGACCGCACAAAAACACGGAAAATAATCGCAGAAAAGGGACCATACGGTGACTTTTCGAGCTCAATAAAAACAGTAGGTTATAGTAAAAACAATTACTTAACTGGCAACTAGTGCCGCCACAGGATGAGTGTGGCGGCACTAGTTGGGTCACAATGTGGTCAACGGATTTAACTTGATTGCTTCATTCAAATAGTCTGGCGCCAGGTGTGCATACACCATGGTTTGCATGATGGTTGCATGGCCAAGTATTTTTTGTAGCGTCAAGATATTTCCTCCATTCATCATGAAATGGCTGGCGAACGTGTGGCGCAGTACATGGGTTGCTTGCCCTTTGGGAAGTGCAAATCCCTGACTAAGCAAAATTTCCCGAAACTCACTGTAACATTCCCCAAATAAATACCCATTTTTGCCAGTCCTTATCTCGCGGATCAGCTTTGCGTCTACCGGTACCGTGCGGTTTTTTCCGGTTTTCGTATTGATGAACGTTACGCGATCGATTGCTAGTTGTGAGCCTTTTAGGTTTGCTGCCTCTCCCCAGCGCGCGCCAGTGGCCAGGCACAATCTGACAATATTGAGCATATCTCCGGATAAAGTGTTCAGCAGTTGCCTTATTTCCTCTGTAGACAAAAAGGCCATTTCGTTATCCGATAGCTTGATTTTGGCCAATCCTTTAAGCGGGTGTTCATTCCAGAACTCATCTATATCGATGAGGGCAGTAAATACACCGCTCAATAGCATTTGCTCCTGGTTAACGGTCGCGGGCTTGGTTCCGGAGTTGGTTCGTCCTGAGCGATACTCAACAAAAAGCCGCTTGTTCAACTTGTGCGCCGCAGGATCGCCCAGAGATGAGCAGATATTCATGAGTTTCCTGCGTGCCGTCTTGCCATCCTTGAGTAAGTGCCCCTTGTGTTGAAACCAAAGCTCAATTAACAGACTTAGTGGTCTGTGATCTTTGGGGCGCTCAACCCAGTCCTTATTGTTTTTTGTCGTCATTAGCCAACGTTCGTACTGCATGGCCTCTGATTTGGTTTTAAATCGTTTTCTATATCGCTTGCCATGTCGACCCTGTGGTCGACAATCAACCTCATAACCGTTTGGAATGGATTTAACAGACATAAAAATGCCCTCCCCAACGGTAATAAGCAGTTGCATAAATTATTAAGCTTGTTTCTGTGAGTCCTCTTGCACTAAGCCGCATTGCTCTTGAGTTGAGAACGCCGGGCATACTTGTCCAGCTTCAGGGTTGGTTTTACCGGTCATTAACCAAAGTGTGTATTTTTCCAGCTCTGGCCTTTGTAGCATTTCCAGCACACCATCCAATCGAGGTCTCTGTTTGTCGGATAAGTAATTTTCAAGAGATCTTAGTGGTATTCCTAGGATTTCAGCGAATTCTCTTTGGGAATACCTCTCCTCTTTTATTACGGCTTTTAGTCTTTTACCAAAACTCATAAGTTGATCCCGTATTTATGTGGTGGTATTATCCGTACCAATAGTTCGGTACTGCGTGAAGATTCACCCGACTGCACCGGGTAAAACTTTCAGAGGATACAGGAAATGACAAAAAAAGAGAAAATGGACGATCGTCCTGTGATCGTAATTCAACCTGACATGCTTCCAATCTCTCTTGAGGAGTACGCTCGGCGCACGAGTCAGTCGTTGTCGGCGGTGAAAAGTCAGCATTTACGGGGAGCAATTCCAACCCTGCAGGTCGGTAAATCCAGCAAAGTATATGTCAACCAGGCTCAGCTTATCGTGAGCTCTCTTGAGGCTGCGGGGTGGGATATCCAGGTGCCGAAGAGCTTTTACGATCTCGCAAAAGAAGAGGTTGCTCGCTATGCATAACGGCATTATTAAGTGGTTCGGTCTCTACGTGCCCCCGGCCACAACAGACCATACCAAAGATAATGATATGACCAGCCATATGAAGGGTAGTGTTGGTCTTGATGAACCTGATGAAGTTGAAGCTCGTCACTGGGTTCAAGAGATTTGTTACGTGCAGGTGGGGACTCATGACTAGTGTTATTTCGGAATGTGTTGGCACTAGAGCCTTTTCTATCACTGAAAAACGCGGCGAGTTTCATTTTCATTATGGTGATCTAGTGATTAGTGGTAGTGCCATCAAGTTATTGGCATCCGGCTCCGTGGTGCTAGAAGATCATCAAGGGCTGCCTATGGGGGTTGTGACTGGCCAATTGGCTAAGAACATACAAGCTCAATTGAATCAGCGTCGGCAACACGCCAGCAGCTCTCTGTCTGATTAGCCCACGTCGAGCTTTATTGAATGGCGCAACGAAAGTTCGAACTGATCCAAGACTTTAACTATGGAATGGTTATCCAGTCCGAGGGGAAGTCTGTCACGCGCAACATGCCTAAGGAGCTGTGGGACTTCTGCAATGTCGTTCAGTCTCTTGGTGGTGCGTTCGCGGGTTGGGCCGGATATGCGCGTGCCTGGCTTGGAATAGGTAAGAGCTATCCGACCAAAGTTAAGCGCAAAAACATGACAAATCTCATTTTGTGTATTGCCAGTAATCTGGATTTACGCACATTCACGTTTTGTACTGCCGGTACGATTGCGCAGTATGCCGATAAAATTGGCGTTGATACTTCCACCGTGAGCAGACACCTGCATGACCTGATAGAACTGGGTGAATTAGAAGAGGCTTTCCCTGGCGATAAAGCCTCTCCTAATGATCCTAGAGCGGGATTGATTCAAAAGCCTAACCTGGTCGATGATAATGGCCAGATATTGAAAAATACCGGCGTCTATCTTCCGCGGGTTCTTCGTGTTACCAACAAGTTTTTTGAACGTCGATGCAGTGAAGAAGCCGTCAACCGAATCTATGAAAAGCATTTCAGGGAAGTAGAGAAAACGGGCCTGTCCGTAAAAGAGCTGTTGCTGGAAGTACGCGATCGTGTATATGGCTATGCATTTAAGAAGCACACAGAACGCTTATCTTTAAAGCTTGGCTTCCGTTCCTCAATCGTACTAAAGCGCTGCAGGACGCGAGATGAGGCGGTTGCATTAATCACGCGTCAAATCCACAAAGAGTATTCCAAATCGGAGATTGCGGGGATGTCGACCGCTGAACTCAATTTCCTTGTTCTGAGGCGTCTGAAAGCGTCTGGATGGGAAAAAGCACCGCCAGGTTGATCAACCTATTCACTCCTGACAAAAAAGAGCGTGGCACTAATAACAGAGCGTATTAGAGGCTACGCTTTTTTATTAATCAAATCAGTGTATTGACCTTAAATTTTGACCTAGATATAGTAGCGGTGATTGTTGTGCAAGTCTATGTTTTTGATCCACTTTTTGATCCATTCCGCCGATCCTTTTTTGACCACTTGGATCGTTATGCACATCGGATTCGGTCGTTGCTATGTTAACTAACAAGTAATGCAAATGGGTTTTGAAGGATAAATACAACTTTGGTGATGGTTAAATGCAATATCTCTCGTTAAGTTCCTATCATTAAATAATTTGTTCTTTGGAGTAGGCCACTCCTTGCATTGTGGGGATAAGTTCCTTTTGCTCTCCACCCGTTGCATGACCAGTGATACTTATCCCCACAAGCCGGATGGTAAGAAAGGCAACGGCGCGACTTGCTCGCAAGCGAGCTGGCGCCTTAGGGCGTTTAAGTTCTGTAGCATGGCGCTATACACCCAGGCTTACACGAAACCAAGACGGCCGTCAGGGGCGAGCCCCCGACACCCCCTGGATTCTGGCAGGAGGAAAGACAAATCTGAGTGTCTCTGCACGTAAACTCGTCCAGGCGTCTTGTGAGCATGTTTTTATTGCCGACCGAAACGAAGGTAGGGTTTGTGAAAAATGACATACTCTTCGAAACTGCATCTAACCCTCTGATTCTTATGACCATACGTTGTTGTTTGGAAGGGTGAGAAAAATAAGAATATTTTTCGCATCCGGAGACTGAAAAAATTTTCTCCTTAGTGATTCAATAACTTACATGGCAGTGTGAGTTTTAACGCTCTGTAACGATTTCAAACGATGGCAATTTTGAAACGTGATCCGACTCAAATGCATCGCCAAAGCCCTTGTGCGGCCAGCTCTGGCGCTGAAGTTTTCGATCTTTTCATTTTTCGCGCAAAGAGGTCACGAAAGCTCGGAGGTGGGGGGGGATGAGTTGTTTTTTCGCCGAAAATTTTTTTCTTTTTCTGGTTTTGGTAGTACTCGTTTTGTTTGTTTTGTGTGTATTGGTGTGTATAATGCTATCTTGATTAGGAGGGATGCATGAAATCAACTGACCTAATCAAGGACTTGCGTAAAGCTGGCTGTGAGCTGAAACGGCAAGGTAAAGGAAGTCACCAGATTTGGTATTCACCGATAACTGGAATGACGTTTCCTGTACCACACCCTAAAGGTTCACTACCAGTAGGTACGGTTAAGTCTATAAAGAAAGCCGCGGGCATCTAGCCCGCGGCAATCTCGGAGGAAGCATTATGTTATTTTCAATTGGCATTGAATTACCTAAAGAAAAAGAGCAGGCAATAGGCTTGGTTGTCCCTGCTCTATGTCAAGATGGCTATGGATGCTTTAGCGCTGCAGACTCTGAACGCGAAGTGCCTGCAATGGCGAAAGAAGCGATCTTAACCATGGTAGAAGTCATGGTTGAAAATGGTTACCCAGTGTTAAACGTCCAGGATAAAGGCGTGATGTACTATCGAGAGCAAAAGCCCTATGCGTATTGTGATGTGTGGCTAATGTTAGATATCGATTTATCCGATATAGAAGGTAAGCCCAAACGTATCAACGTGAGTATGCCTGATACTTTAATTGCTCGAATCGATGAGTATGTGAAATCATCACCAGAGTATAAAGATCGTAGCCATTTTCTAGCCATCGCGGCCAAGCATGAAATGCGTTGAATGTCGGTAACGCTATAACTGGCTTGTTGTACCAACTAAAGTGTATTAGTTCCAAATACAATTTGTGCATTTGGGCAAAGCCTACCTATACTGAAAGCGAACACGGAATACGTG
>NZ_WXWP01000355.1:0-6158 GCF_009904765.1 Vibrio sp. V39_P1S14PM300 | reverse complement strand
CAAATCCGTGGACCTCGGTTCGACTCCGGGACGCGCCTCCATTTCACACAATATTGTGTCTCGTTGCTTCTCTCCCTCGAGTAATTGCTTCTGCCTCGTTTACCAAAGCCATATGCTCACTATCATCCATGTTATTTCAATATCTTAGCTTTCAGTTACGATGTCACGTTTTAGCTGTATGCCAGAAAGAAGTGAATGTTTTGGTAAGCTGTGTTGGAGGCATTTTGGGCGAGAAAAGCGAGTGAAGAGATGTGCGAAGCCCGATGGCTCCGCACTCCGTTTGACCACTGATTAGAAACGGTACTCAACACCCAGACTCGCTTGTTTTAAGTCGGTTTCCGTGTCTGCGCCATTGGCGACATCTTTTGCGTTGAGCTCAACGTCATACCAGGTGTATTCGACGTTGACCAGAAGGTTATCAGTCACTTTGAATCCGACACCTGCCCCCGCGAATACGCCCTGATCATCTTCGCTACCAGACAATCCGGCGACGTCATAATCGGTGGTGTACCACAATTGACCCCCTTTAGCGTAAACATCAACTCGATCCATCACCGGAGCGGTGACTTTCAAACCTGCGGTGTAACCATCGGTTTTAGCATTGGCCACGCTGCTTCCGTACTTACCAAAGTTGATATAACCCCCTTCGACCGCCAGATACTGGTTAAATCGATAACCAACCAGCCCTTGCATTACGTCGTTTTCATTGTCGAAATCGTCTTGACCATCAACTTTTAAATAGCCGTAGTTGGCACCCACGTATACTCCATTGTCATTTGAATCGGCCGCATAAGACAGCGTGCTGAAAGTGGCTAAAGAAAGCAGGCCGGTCAGAGTGAGAATAGTACTTTTCATTGTGTTCTCCTGAGTTACTTGGTTGTTGAAATTCACTATGTATAAGTCAAAAACAATGCCAACTTTTTTACTTGAAGCTCAGGTTAACTAATTGAAAATATTCTGATAATTGTCAGGTTTATTTTAGCGGGTCAGGTACGTTGTCAGCAGTGCGACATGCTTGGGTAAATCTTAAGTTTAAGGGGAAGGCGTGGTATTTTGGGCGTGTGTGTAAATTCTTCTGGGCGGGTGCAAATCTTTCATAGTGAAGACAAAGGAAGCAAAGCCGATGAAAGCTCTGCTTCCTGAGAGTTATATAGCGCGAGTAAGGGCTGCCGCAAGAATACCGGCCGCAATGGCAGGCAGCGGCTTTTTGAACAGCAGCATCACGACAGCCGTCGACAGCAGCGCTAATCTGGCGCCAGCGTCGCCTTCCACTGCTAACGGGGCGAGTAGGGCCACCAGAACAGAGCCGGACATTGCGGTGATAAATTGTTGTACGCGGTAACCGATAGGAATAAATGACATCACGAACACGCCACCCCAACGGGTGATCAACGTGACTACCGCCATCGCGAGGATGATCAATAAAGTACCGTGAAAACTGGTTTCAATATTCATACTTTCTTTTTCTCCGTCCAGAAGGCGCCTAATGTGCCTCCGGCTAGTGCTCCCACGACGACGTGTGTGTTTTCTGGCAGATACCAGTAGGCAAACAGGGAAGAGCCAGCCGCCACTGCCCAGATAACAAAAATGCGCAGGTTCTTAGGCCCGATAGCCACCATAGACAGCAGGAAGCACCCCATAACCATATCCAGTCCCAGACTGACGGGATCTTGAATGGCGTTACCGAAATAAAACCCCAGCCAGGTTCCAACGATCCAAAAAGACCACAGGGCGATGCCGCCCCCGAGTAGAAGGCCCAATCCGGGTTCTTTGCGGCCAAATGCATTCATTGAGAGCGCCCAGTTTGCGTCAGACGCGAACAACATAACGCCGTAGCGCTTCATCGGAGAGAGCTGACGAAGCCAGGGGTAAAGTGTTGCGCCCATGAGCAGGTGCCGGGCATTGATGGCAAAAACCGTAATCAATACCGGAATCAGTGGTACCTGTGCGCCCCACATATCGAGCGTGGCGAATTGGGAGGCCCCCGCAAATACCAGCGTACTCATTAAAACAATGGAAAAAGGATCCAATCCGGTTTGGACGGCCGCCACACCAAAAGCAATACCGAAAATGACGACAAAAAAGGATAAAGGCACTAAATGAGTAAAGCCGTTCCAGACATCTTTGCGCGTAAATTCGTGCAATCTGTCGTCTGGCAACGCAGCGTTTTGAGCATGACTGTGCATAATTTTTTTCCTAGCCAGTAACCCCGATGAAGAAACATTTAGGGTCAGAATATGAATGTTATCATTATGTAAAGGCTATCATTATCACGAAATGGGTGTCTTTTCAAAACGTGCAATAACGAATTCAATAAATAAGCGAACACGAAGTGGCAGGTTATCCCTGTCCCGGTAGAGTAGAAACAGCGTCCTTGCTTTGCTGTGCCAGTCTGGCAATACGCGTTTTAGCTCACCACTGTCTATCATGGGTTTGGCAAAGTAATCCGGAATGTATCCGATTCCCAGACCCGTTTTTACGCCGTGCGTAAGCATCTTAATTTCATCCACTTCCAGGCGAATATCTTTTTGCGGCTGGTAATCAAACTCTTGTCCTGTTTGTTGGTTCACCAGTTGCCAGACCGACATCGGATGACAAACGATAACAGGATGTCCACATAAGTCAGTGGGTTGCAAAATGGTGTCCGTGCAGCTGTCTGGCCGGGTACACAAAATAAAGTGGATGTCTTTCAGCGGGCGTGCGATCCAGTAATCCACGACTGGGTTACCGACACGAAACACCACATCCATTCCCTCAGCTTCAATGTCAATCAGCGTATTTGAAAAGCGTAGATCCAACTGTATATCCGGGTGCGTAAGCAGAAAATCATAGAACACAGCGCGAAGAAACTGGGAACCGGCGTTAATCGGCGCGCTGATCCGGATTTTACCTTTGGGCTGGTGCTTCTCTTTGTGCAGATCTTCGCTGATATCCCCCAGTTCGTCGAACAGCGCATTGGAGCGCTGGAAGTACTGTTCACCAGTATGTGTCAGCGAAACTCGGTGCGCGTCGCGGTTCAGCAACCTGAGTTGTAAATCTTCTTCTAATTGACGGATGCGCCGGCTCAACGTGGACAATGGCATGTCCAGCTCCTGTGCGGCTTCTTTGAAACTGCCCAAACGCGCTACTGTGCAGAAAAAGCGCAAATCGTCGAAAGAGTAGCTAGGTTTCATTTTTGGTATTTACCGTCTTAATAATGCTTATTTATCCATATTTTGAAATCAATACACTATGAAACACTCTTTTACAAGTCATCTGGAGTGACTATGAATTCTTCTTCTTCCATTAAAGCGGTCATCTTGCTGATCATCTGCACCTTCTTTTGGGGCAGTTGCTTTCCCATTGGCAAACATGCTCTGAATGAGGTGCATGCGCTGACGCTGGTTTTCTGGAGATTTGTGATCGCGGCGGCCTGTTTGGCGGTGTATCTGAAAGCCTCTCGCAGTCGGTTACCAGACTTGAGTATCGGTCAGTGGTTATGGGTGATTGCGGTCAGTGCTGTCGGCGTCGGCGGGCTGAATCTGGGGCTTTTCACTGGTCTGCAATATACCGAGGCGACGAATGGTTCGTTGATCATGGCGTTGAGCCCGCTGATGACATCGTTGATCGCCTGCCTGATGCTCAGAAAACTCCCGACGGCGGCACAATGTTTCAGCCTGATCGTCAGCCTTACCGGCGTACTTCTTGTAATCACGAATGGTCATTTGGAAGCGTTAGTGAACATGAAGTTTAACCACGGTGACAAACTGGTGTTCTCCGGTATGCTGGCCTGGAGCTTCTATACCTATTGCAGCCAGGGGATCAGCCGATGGTTGCCAGTGATTCCATACACTTTCTTAGGCATGCTGAGTGGCGCCGCCGTAATTGGTCTGATGTGTGTGGTTACGCCTGGAGTACATCCTTTTTCAGAGCTGTGGAACAGTTCTTGGTTAGAAACAACGGAGGTGGTCTATATTGGTGTGTTCGGCACTGTGGCGGGGTATCTATTGTGGCTCAATGGTGTGCGTCATTTAGGTTCGTCGAATGCGTCTCTGTTCTTTAACTTTGTCCCCGTGTTTGCTGTATTGACAGCATTTTTGATGGGGCAATCTGTTACAGAGCTTCAATTAGTCGGGATTGCGGTCGTAATTGCGGGATTATTACTGCCTCGTGTTGCGATGTTGCGCCGGACGCCACAGACCAATTGAACCAGCGCCGGATGGGGAAACTCATCCGGCGACGTTTTTTCAAACCCACTGAGCCATTTTGTTCTATTCGCTGAACAGTGGTATTTCTATACTGTTCTCAATAAATGAGCAACGCAGGTCGATGCCATGGAAGATAAATTCAAAGACTGCCCAGGTCAGCACTTGGCAGGAATCAGTGTGTTTTCCGCACAGATGAAAGAGTTCAGCTATGCAAAGCATGCGCATGAAGAATACAGCATCGGAGTGACACTCAGGATGTTTGATTGGCACTGGATGACTGTACTTGGGTACGAAGAAAAAAGGTGAGCCTAGTGGCTCACCTTTCGTTTTAATTGGCTTTTACAGCCGGCTTTGGCGCCGCTCTGCGACGTGACTGACCGGGTTTACCTGCTGGCTTACCAGAGTTGCCATTTGTTTTGGTCGCGTTGGCGTTGTTGCCGGACGCGCTGCTATTTGGCTTGCGACGACGACGCTTATTTGGTGTCGCTGATGGGTTACCTTTGTTGCCCTCGTTAGTCGACGGCTTATTTGCGTGTGCCGCTGCCGGCTTTTTAGGTTTCTTCGGTTTCTTTGGCTTAATTGGCCGTATATCCAGTTTGGATTCCGGAACCGTATTAGTTGGTTGGTAACCGTTAAGCTCGATTCGGGGTAGCACGGTTTGTATCAGACGCTCGATACCAAACAAATCATCCGCTTCTGCAGCACAGACCAGCGAAATGGCTTTGCCTGCTTCACCAGCACGGCCGGTCCGGCCGATACGGTGAACATAATCCTCCGCTACATTAGGGAGTTCAAAGTTCACCACTTGTGGCAGTTGCGGAATATCGATACCGCGCGCTGCGATATCGGTAGCGACCAGTACACGAATGTCGCCGGATTTAAATTCGGACAGCGCTTTAGTACGGGCGCCCTGGCTCTTGTTACCGTGAATCGGGGCCGAGGTAATACCTTGTTCGTTCAGATAATGCGACAGGCGGTTAGCGCCACGTTTGGTGCGGCTGAACACCAGCGTCTGGTGCCAATTTCCGTCCTTGATCAGCTTCACCAGCATCGGTGCTTTTTTCTTAGCGTCGGCCGGGTACACACACTGTTCTACTGTTTTTGCGGTGGAGTTTGCTGGCGTGACGGAAATTTCAATTGGGTTGTTGACCAGCCCTTTCGCCAACCCACGAATATCATCGGAGAAGGTAGCCGAAAACAGTAGGTTCTGACGTTGTTCAGGCAATAGCGCGAGAATTTTGCGGATATCGCGGATAAAGCCCATGTCTAGCATACGGTCTGCTTCGTCGAGAACCAGTACATCCAGTTGGTCGAACTTGACGGCATTCTGATTGTACAGATCCATCAGTCGACCTGGTGTCGCCACCAGAATATCTGCACCTTTACGCAGACGTAGCATCTGAGGGTTAATTTTCACACCGCCGAATACGACGGTGGAGTTTAAAGATAGATGACGACTGTATGTCTCGATGTTGTCCTGAATCTGTGCTGCCAGTTCACGCGTTGGCGTGAGAATCAAAGCACGAACGTGATTCCCTTTGACACGCTGACCGTTATCCAGACGCTGAAGAATTGGTAGTGTAAATGCTGCGGTTTTACCGGTGCCGGTTTGAGCCGCTGCCATGACGTCTTTCCCTTCAATCACTGCCGGAATGGCTTGAGCTTGTATCGGGGAAGGGGTGTCGTAACCTTTTTCCTGAATGGCTTTAAGGATTGGAGCGGAGAGGCCTAAAGAGGTAAAACCCATAAATTTGATTCTCAGTTGAAGATATAACGCAGCGATCGAGTTGCTTGAGCGCGATAAGCGATCACTGACAAAGTGCGACATTCTGATGGGTTTATGAGTCTGCGGCAACCAATAATTGAGTTTTATTGACAATATAAAGGGCTTTTTGACTAAAAAATTGCGCTCGTTATGCGTCACACTCACAAGGTTAACACACGTCTTACACACACCTTCGTTACACATCA
>NZ_WXWP01000167.1:0-6180 GCF_009904765.1 Vibrio sp. V39_P1S14PM300 | reverse complement strand
TGTGTGCTGATATAGCTCAGGTGGTAGAGCGCATCCTTGGTAAGGATGAGGTCCCCAGTTCGAGTCTGGGTATCAGCACCAGTTATTCTCTCTAATGAGAACACAATTTGCTTAGCGACCATAGCGCTTTGGACCCACCTGATTCCATGCCGAACTCAGAAGTGAAACAGAGTAGCGCCGATGGTAGTGTGGGGTTTCCCCATGTGAGAGTAGGACATCGCTAGGCTCTAAATACTGAAAAACCTCAGCCTTTGGCTGAGGTTTTTTGCTATTGGAGCGTTATTTGTTCTCGTTGAGTTGCCAGTCATAGTCGTAATCTATCTTCCCATCGTAATGTTGCAGTTCAGTACGATAGGCACCTAAATGTTCTAAGAGCTGCTGCCGATCACCAAAATCCTCGCTAAACCATTCATAAATAGAAGACAGCACCAGTGTACCGTTCGATTTTTGGGCGCCTTTGCTACTGTTAATGAATTCGCGGGCTGCTTTTTGTAATAGCGCTTCGCTGTTCTCTGCGGTGAAGGCTTGTTGCTGTAAATTCGGACAACCCAGGCTGGCACAGTTGACGGAGTAGTGCGTACGCGGATCATTCCAGATAGGGCGTAAAATACGATGCTCAATGTCATTCAGTGTCAGAGGGTGACCGTTAATTTTCGTGATCTCTTCATCCCATGGGCCGAAACTGAATAGCCCACCTAATTTAGTGATGGAACTGACGGGATAGCTGTCGAGGATCAGTTCTACGGTCATCGCGTTATACAAATTAACCCAATATGCATACTGCTCAGCTTTGGAGTAGCGTAATGGGTCAATACTGCTCAGCATACGCAGGTAGCTATTGAGTTTTTTGCGATCGGCGGGTTTCACCTGTTGATAAGTAAACAAGGTAAACTCTCCTTCCTTCACCAGATACCGATCCAGAAGCTCCTGCCATGCCTGATGTGAAATGGATAATGTGCTGCTTTCGTCACTTTGTTGCCAGTATGGCCACAGTTCCGCTTTAGGGGCTGCATAGCTGTAAAAAGAAAGGGCAGTTAAGAGTAAAGTCAGCAAGCGCGTCATAATAAATTCCAAATGAATGATTTGAAGAGTAGACCCACTTCAAGCGTAATTGCTTTCAATAAAAAAGGCTGGCTCATGGCCAACCTTTTGTGATCTTTGCTCAGGTAAATCTCAGCGCAAGAATTCGGGGATCTTCGCCTCGTAGTTTGAAATTTTGTCTTCGTGTTGTAGGGTCAGACCTATGTTGTCTAAGCCGTTTAACAGGCAGTGACGGCGAAACTCGTCAATCTCAAATGAATACTCTTTGCCATTAGCCCGCACCAGGTTGGCTTCCAAATCAACCTCAATCTCAGCGCCTTCGTTCGTTTCAACGAACTGGAAGATTTCATCCACTTCTTGTTCGGTTAGGCGTACAGGAACCATTTGGTTGTTGATGGAGTTGCCGTAAAAAATATCCGCAAAACTTGGGGCGATCATCGCTTTGATACCATAATCGGCCAGTGCCCAAGGGGCGTGTTCACGTGATGAGCCACAGCCGAAGTTTTCCCGCGCGAGCAAGATAGAGGCGCCCTGGTAGCGTGGCTGGTTCATGACGAAATCCGGATTTGGCTGTTGGCCTGCATCATCCAAGAAGCGCCAGTCGTGGAAGAGGTGCTTGCCAAAGCCTAAGCGAGACACCTTTTGCAAGAACTGTTTAGGAATGATCGCATCGGTGTCGACGTTTGCTGCATCCAGAGGAACCACTAATCCTGTATGTTGTTTAAAACCTGACATCTGTTCTCTCCTTAGTCCAACTCACGAATATCAACGAAGTGGCCAGCAATCGCAGCGGCTGCTGCCATAGCAGGGCTGACCAGATGGGTGCGGCCATCTCGGCCCTGACGACCTTCAAAGTTACGGTTTGAGGTTGACGCGCAGCGCTCCCCGGGACCTAAACGGTCGTTGTTCATTGCCAGACACATAGAACAGCCTGGTAAGCGCCATTCAAACCCCGCTTCCTTAAATATCACGTCCAAACCTTCAGCTTCCGCCTGAGCTTTGACTTGTTCTGAGCCTGGGACAATCAATGCCTGAACGTGAGCAGCAACTTGTTTGCCTTTCGCTATGGCTGCCGCCGCGCGCATGTCTTCGATACGCGAGTTGGTGCAAGAGCCAACGAAGACTTTATCCACTTTATAGTCAGACAGCGATTTGCCCGCTTCCAGTCCCATGTAAGCCAAGGCTTTCTGCGCAGAAGCGCGTTCGACTGGATCGGAGAAACTTTCTGGTGCCGGGATTGGCTCATCAACGGCAATCACTTGACCCGGGTTAGTTCCCCAAGTGACCTGAGGCTTAATGTCGGCAGCATTGAGTGTCACCACCGCATCAAACTCTGCATCATCGTCGGTACTGAATGTTTTCCAGTATTCAACGGCCGCTTCCCAGTTAGCTCCGGTGGGGGCGAACTTACGCCCTTTGATGTACTCGAAGGTGGTTTCATCTGGTGCGATTAGACCCGCTTTAGCGCCTAATTCGATCGCCATGTTACACACCGTCATACGGCCTTCCATTGTCAGGTCGGTGATTGCTTCACCGCAGAATTCGACCACATAGCCTGTTCCGCCTGCAGCGGTGGTTTTACCGATGATGGCCAGCACGATATCTTTGGCCGTTATGCCTGGTGCAACTTTACCCTGCACGTCAATTTTCATGGTTTTAGCACGCGCTTGCTTCAACGTTTGAGTGGCCAGGACGTGTTCCACTTCGGAGGTTCCGATACCAAACGCCAATGAGCCAAATGCACCGTGGGTGGCGGTGTGAGAGTCACCACATACGATGGTCATTCCCGGCAGGGTAATGCCCAGCTCCGGCCCCATCACGTGGACGATTCCCTGATATTTGTGGTTGATATCGTACAGAGTGACGCCGAACTCTTCACAGTTCTTTTTCAGCGTTTCCATCTGAATGCGCGCCATCTCACCTGACGCATTGATGTCTTTGGTGGTCGTGGATACGTTGTGATCCATGGTCGCGAACGTTTTGCCAACCTGACGAACCGGTCGGCCTTTCTCACGCAAGCCATCAAACGCTTGTGGTGAAGTGACTTCATGCACCAGATGACGGTCGATATACAGAATTGGGTTTTCGCCTTCGGCGGCTACGGCCACATGCGCGTCGTAGACTTTTTCATACAGAGTTTTGCCCATTGTGTTTGCTTCCTGCGTGCCTGAGCCGTGCGTAAAGCTCGGTCTCAGACAACGATATTCTTGTTATGAGTTTAAAATGTAACTGGCGATGGTATCGCCCATGGCGGAGGTCGACAGTGCCGGATGGTCACCGGCCAGATCGGCCGTTAGCTCACCGGCTGATAGGGCCTGAGATACCGCTGTTTCAATATCCTGCGCCGCCGCTTCCTCACCCAGGCTGTAACGTAGCATCAACGCTGCCGACAGAATCTGTGCCACTGGGTTGGCGATGTTCTTACCTGCAATATCCGGTGCGCTGCCGCCTGCTGGTTCATACAGGCCGAACTTGCTCTCATTCAGACTTGCTGACGGTAGCATACCCATCGATCCGGTAATCATGGCACATTCGTCTGAGATGATGTCGCCGAAGATATTTGAACACAGCATGACGTCAAACTGCGCCGGATCTTTGATCAACTGCATGGTGGCGTTATCGATGTACATATGGGAAAGCTCGACATCCGGGTAATCTTTGGCGATCTCTTCCACCACTTCTCGCCACAGGATCGAGCTTTGCAGCACGTTCGCTTTGTCAATGGAACACACTTTCTTATTGCGCAGACGTGCCGATTCAAATGCAATTTTGGCGATGCGTTCGATCTCGAAACGGTGGTAGATCTCAGTATCAAATGCTTTTTCGGTCGCGCCTTCGCCTTCACGGCCCTTAGGCTGGCCAAAATAGATACCGCCCGTCAACTCACGAACCACGACAATATCAAAACCACGCTCAGAAATATCAGCGCGCAAAGGAGAAAAGGCTTCCAGACCAGTGTGGATTTGAGCTGGGCGTAGGTTACAAAATAGCTGGAAGTGTTTGCGTAGTGGCAGTAGGGCACCGCGTTCAGGTTGATCATTCGGTGGCAGGTGTTCCCATTTCGGGCCTCCCACCGAGCCGAACAGTACGGCATCTGCTTCTTCACACGCGCTGATGGTGCTTTCAGGCAACGGACAACCGTGATTATCGATTGCGATGCCGCCTACGTCATGCTGCTCACGCTCGAAGGTGATTGAGTGCTTCTTTTCAATCGCATCCAGTACTTTGTTTGCCTGTGCCATCACTTCCGGGCCGATCCCATCTCCGGGTAATACGGCGATTTTGTAATGTTTGTCTGTCATGTTTGTCCTTTCTTGTTCATTATCTGACCCCGGAGGTACGATTTCCCTCCGGAAGCGTTTTATACTGTTGTGATGCGTTTTTGTTTAATTTCAGCCACTTGATCCGCACGGTGAATGCTGTTGATCACATGCAGCAGCGCCTGGCCAGACGCTTCGACGATATCGGTCGAGACGCCAGTGCCGTGATACTTACGGCCTTTATAATTGGCAATGATGTCCGCCTGCCCCAAACCATCTTCCCCTTCCCCTTTGGCGGTCAGGTCAAACTTGTCCAGCACGATATCGTACCCAGTCACGCGGTAAATACACTGGTATAACGCATCGACCGGACCATTACCGACGGCTGCCTCGCATTTTTCTTCATCACCACACAGCAGTTTGATGCTGGTCGTTGCCATCACGCTGCCGGACTGCACGCTCAGGTAGTTCAGTTTGTAGAAGTCGTCTTCTTCACGCAGGTTTGAGAAGTGCATTAAGGCTTCCAGATCGTAGTCGAACACTTGGCCCTTGCGATCGGCCAGCTTCAGGAAATCTTCGTACAGTGCGTTCAGATTATACTCTTCTTCTTTATAACCCATGGCATCCATATGACTTTTCACTGCAGCACGGCCGCTGCGACTGGTCAGATTCAACGCCTGGTTCTTCAGGCCGATGGACTCCGGTGTCATGATTTCGTACGTGTTTTTGTTCTTCAACATGCCATCTTGGTGAATACCGGACGAGTGACTGAAGGCGTTGGCACCGACGATGGCTTTGTTGCTCTGGATCGGCATGTTGCACAGTTGGCTGACCAACTTACTGGTACGGTGGATCTCTTCGTGTTTGATGCCGGTGTGTACGCCTAAGAACTCTTGGCGGGTTTTGATGATCATCGCGATCTCTTCCAGCGAACAGTTACCAGCGCGCTCACCAATACCGTTGATGGTGCCTTCTATCTGACGTGCGCCGGCCTGCACCGCGGCAATCGAGTTGGCGACCGACATTCCTAAGTCGTCATGGCAATGGACGGAAATCACCGCTTTATCAATGTTTGGCACGCGGTTGAACAGGGTCTGGATGATGCCACCAAATTCGCTTGGCACGGTGTAGCCCACGGTGTCTGGGATGTTGACGGTGGTCGCGCCTGCGTTGATTGCGGCCTCAACCATGCGGCACAAATTGTCAATCGGAGTACGACCGGCATCTTCGCACGAGAACTCGACATCATCGGTATATTTACGCGCATGTTTGACGGCGTTAACCGCCATTTCTACCACGTCATCATAGCTGCGGCGCAGTTTGTCTTTGACATGGATGGTTGAGGTGGCCAAAAAGGTGTGGATACGGAACTGGTCCGCCACTTTGAGCGCTTCGGCGGCGGCATCGATGTCTTTCGCAACGGCACGCGAAAGGGCACAAACTCGGCTGTTTTTAATGTTTTTAGCGATAGTTTGTACGGACTCGAAATCACCCGGTGAAGAGATAGGGAAGCCTGCTTCGATCACATCAACGCCGAGCCTTTCAAGCGCATACGCAATCTGCAGTTTCTCTTTAACCGTCAAGCTTGCTGACAACGCTTGTTCGCCATCACGTAACGTGGTGTCGAAGATTATGACCTGATCGTTCATGTTTGCTTCCTTTTGCGATGAGTAATCGTTTTACTTCCGGTATTTAGGTATAAAAAAACCCGCATCTGCGTGCGGGTCTAGTATCATTCTGTGAGGTTATTTTTCTTCCACAGCCTACCCGCGCGATCTGGTCACGATAAGGAGGAGGCTAAGCAGGAGAGAAAAACGTGCTGTCATGTTGTTAAGCGTTCCACAGAATTAAGTTAACAAATTAGTACCGCACTCAATGG
>NZ_WXWP01000292.1:0-6292 GCF_009904765.1 Vibrio sp. V39_P1S14PM300 | reverse complement strand
GGGATACGACAAAAAATAAATTTCAAATAAAAATTGCCCCCCGCCTCTTTTAATAAAGTAAAAACTTGCTAAAATGTTTTGCAAGTCAGTCGTATTGACACAGAGTGGCTTCGCTAGCACTCAAGAATAAAAACACTGGAAGCAATCGAAAGAGATCCCTCTTTCATACAAATGGAGAATCGAGCAATGGCATTTGAACTACCAGCTCTTCCTTACGCGAAAGACGCACTAGAACCACACATCTCTGCAGAAACTCTGGACTACCACCACGGTAAACACCACAACACTTACGTGGTAAAACTGAACGGTCTGATCCCAGGCACTGAGTTTGAAGGTAAAACTCTGGAAGAGATCATCAAGAGTTCAACTGGCGGTGTATTCAACAACGCAGCGCAAATCTGGAACCACACGTTCTACTGGCACTGTCTGTCTCCAAACGGCGGCGGTGAACCAACTGGCGCAGTAGCAGATGCCATCAACGCGGCATTCGGCTCTTTCGAAGAGTTCAAAGCAAAATTCACTGATTCAGCGATCAACAACTTCGGTTCATCTTGGACTTGGCTTGTGAAGAACGCCGATGGCTCTCTGGCTATCACGAACACATCTAACGCTGGCACTCCACTGACTGAAGAAGGCGTAACGCCACTGCTGACGGTTGACCTGTGGGAACACGCGTACTACATCGATTACCGTAACGTACGTCCAGATTACATGAACGGTTTCTGGGCTCTGGTTAACTGGGACTTCGTTGCAGAGAACCTGACAAAATAATCCTCTCCTAACGGAGTGAATTTCTGTCTTAATCAAAAACCCGCAATCGCGGGTTTTTTTGTATGTCTTCTGTTGAGCGCCGTACCGGTGACTAAAATCGCTAATTATCCTATAGCAAGCGATTTTGGCTGCGCTCGCTCAATGGCGCAAATCCGGTGGTATCGGCATGTTGTCCTCACGCAGCGTCGGGCGTTGCCCGCCGCGTTTGCGGTATTGCTTTAACTGGAACACGTAGGCCAGCACCTGAGCAACCGCAGTAAACAGGCCATCAGGAATTTCCTGTTCCAGCTCTGTGGTATGGTACAACGCCCGGGCCAGAGGTGGGGCTGGTATCACGTAAATATCGTGCTCACGCGCCACTTCGCGAATTTTCAACGCCATATGATCGATCCCTTTGGCCACCACCACAGGAGCGCGATCCGAGTTCTGTTTATAACGCAGCGCGACGGAGAAATGCTCCGGGTTGGTGATGATCACATCGGCCTGTGGGACTTCCGCCATCATCCTGCGCTGTGCGGCCTCGCGTTGCAACATCCGGATACGGCCTTTGACTTCCGGTTTCCCTTCGGTCTCTTTGTATTCGTCTTTCACTTCCTGTTTGGTCATTTTAAGCTGATTGGCGTGTTGCCAGAGCTGAAACGGAATATCGATCGCCACCACAATCAATAGTGAACAACTGATCAGCAAGACAAAGTTCAGCAGGATATCGAGCGCGTGAAAGATGTTCTGTGGGTACACATCCAGGCTGAGCTGAAACAGATCGGCCTTAGCAGCATTGATCAGATAAAACGCCATGCCGGACACCAGCAGCACTTTAAGAATCGATTTCAGCAGCTCCACCCAGCTTTGGATACCAACCATGCGCTTAAGACCACTGAGCGGGTTCATCTTGGACAGCTTCGGCCGAGCAGCTTCAGCCGAAAAACTGATCCCGCCGATGCCCGCCGCGCCAATCAGGGCCGCAATAAACAAAGTCAACAGGATTAATAGTAAAGGCAGGATCAGGCTGACCAGTGCGCCGCTGACGATATCAAACAGCTTTGGCAAATCGAAGATTTCTTCGCGGCTGAGCGAAAACAAGCGCCCCATCGACGTAAACAAAGCTCGCGCCAACGCTTCACCAAACCACATCAGCGATACAGCACCGATCACCAATACCGAGACCGACGCCAGCTCCTTCGACCTTGCAACCTGCCCTTTTTCACGAGCCTGTTGCAAGCGCCTGGGCGTGGCGTCTTCGGTACGTTCCTGACCGTCAGATTCCGCCATTCAGCCCCCCTAACAATTCAGTCGTATAAAGCGGCATACCTGCTGCTCTCCCTGACTCCAGAATAGCTCATAGTGCGTATACAAACCGCCGAGGATATACCAGCACAGCAACAGCCCCACCAACAGAGCGAACGCAAAACCGAGAGAAAAGATGTTCAACTGAGGGGCTGCCCGGGTCATCACCCCAAAAGACAGGTTGATGGTCAGCAACGCAATAATGCCCGACAACGACATACTCAGCGCCACTTTAAACATCACACCCAGCCAGGTCGCCAGTTCGCGAAAATTCGCACTGGTGAGTGATCCCGAGCCAATTGGCAACGATTTAAAACTCATCACCACCAGCTGAATCATTTTGAGGTGGCCGTCAGTGGCAAGAAAAAACATGGTTGCTAAGAACATAAACAGCTGGCCCAGCAACGGAGTATTCTGGCCGTTGGCCGGATCAACCATGGACGCAAAACCCAGGCTCGACTGCATGCCGAGGATCTGGCCGAGGATAACGAAGGTCTGAACGATAAACTGGGTGATGGTGCCCATTGCCACCCCGATCACCAGTTGTTCCAACAGCACCATAAAGCCGCGAAACGACACCAGCTCGATGTCCTGCGGCACGGCGGGAATGGCCGGCATCACCGCGAAGGTTAACGCCAGTCCCAGATAGAGACGAATTCGCGGCGACACAAAACGGGCACCGGTAACCGACATGACCATTAACATGGCGGAAATGCGGGTAAACGGCCAGAAATAATTGGCAATCCAGTCCAGGACAACGCTCGCCGGGTACTCCATGACCGCTCCTAGTAGAGTACCTGAGGTAAACGCTCGATCAGGGCGTAGAAATACTCCATCATCATCTGCGTCATCCAATGGGCAAACAACATCAGCGCCAACAGCGTCACTATCAGACGCGGTAAGAAACTCAGCGTCTGTTCGTTGATTGAGGTTGCCGCCTGAAAAATAGCCACAACCAGGCCCACCAGCAGGCTGGGTATAATGATGGCGCACACCATCAATAACACCATCCACAGGGCATCACGAAACAGTTCGACGAACATTTCAGGCGTCATTATGCTCCTCCGTTAAGTGACAAAGCTACCAGCCAGAGTCGACAGGATCAGGTTCCAGCCATCGACCAATACAAACAGCATCAGCTTGAATGGCAACGACACAATCATCGGTGACAACATCATCATACCCATCGCCATCAGAACTGAAGCCACCACTAAATCGATGATCAAAAATGGCAAAAACAACATGAAGCCAATCTGGAACGCGGTTTTCAGCTCAGAAGTGATAAACGCCGGGATCAACACCGCCATCGAAACCTCTTCGGGGTTACGTGCCTCTGAGCCAGAAATTTCGACGAAGGTTTCCAGATCTTTAACCCGGGTCTGTTTCAGCATAAACGTTTTCATCGGTGCCTGAGCCAAATCAAATGCTTCGCGCGCCGAGATCTGTTCGTTGATGTACGGCTGAATCGCCTGTTCATTCACCTGGTTAAGCACCGGCGACATGATAAAGAAAGTCAGGAAAATGGCGATGCCGACAATTACTTGGTTGGATGGCGTTTGCTGCAAGCCCAGAGCCTGACGCAGAATCGACATCACCACGACAATCCGGGTGAACGAGGTCATCAGAATCACCATGGCCGGCAAGAAACCAAGCAGGGTCATCAAGGCCAGTATCTGCAAGTTGACCGAGTAGTCTTCGCTGCCATCCGGATTGGTGGTCATGGTAAAGGCGGGAATACCTCCGCCACCGGAGGCACTGCCTGCCGCCACAGTACGAGAGGCCCCGGCCTCTTTCTCCATGGCCGATACCGTGACGTTTTCTGCACTTGCCGCGCTGGCTGGGATGTCGCTGGCCAGCTCTTGTTGTGCAAGTGCCAAAGGCGCCAGGAGCATCAGCACCAACATCAGCAGCGCGCTCAGGATCGAGTTAGTTCTTATCATGCTTTTTCAACAGCTGGGACAATTGATTCGCAAACGGTGCGGGGGCCAGCTCCTCCTGAGTCAGTGGCGTTTCCAGTTTTGAAATCAGCTGAATATTCTGGGAAGTGATACCAACCAAGAACTGCTCTTCACCCGCCTGAACGATCACCATGCGCTCTTTGGTGCCCACCGGCAACTGACGGATAATACTCAGCCCCTTCTGGTTCCCCAGGGTTGGGACCCGCATGCGTTTGAGCATCCAGGCCAGAAAAACGATCAGCGCTATTACGAACAAAAGCGACCCGAGAGTGGTCGCTATATCGAACTGACTTCCCGGCAAATTGTTCTCCGCCGCAGCCATGCTCATTGTCGGCAACAAAGCCAGCGCCAAGACGCTCTGTCTCATACGCTACCTCAGTTTCTTAATACGTTCAGTTTGGCTAATCACATCGGTAAGACGAATACCGAACTTATCGTTGACCACCACCACTTCGCCATGCGCAATCAAAGTGCCATTGACCATCACGTCCAACGATTCACCGGCAATACGATCCAGTTCAACGACGGATCCCTGGTTCAGTTGCAACAGGTTGCGAATACTGATCTGCGAACGGCCCACTTCCATAGAAATGGTGACCGGAATATCCATGATTGTATCGAGTTTACGGCGCTCATCGTCAGTAATCGGCGATGCGGTATCCTGTAACTCATCCAATGGCGCAGCGAACACATCATCCGCATCGACACTGGACGCGGCCGGATCTTCGCCTAGTGCAGCGGCCCACTCTTCGGCCAGCTTGTCATCATCTGTTGATCCCATTTTGACACCTACTTGTTATTCATCATCACCGTGATCATCCTCGAACTCAGACATGATGTCTTTGCCAAGGAAAGCCAGATCGGTTTTTACCACATCTGGTCGTTTAATTTTCTCTGAGACCTGCACAGCGATTTTGTCGCCAGAGCGGCCCATCTTGACCCGAAACGTCGGCAACTCCTCGACAAACATGGTCGCGTTCTCCGGCATCTGGATCGGAATAATGTCACCGGGTTGCAGCTCCATCAGGTCGCGCAGCGAGATATCCTGCTCCAGCAGGTTAACCCGAAAATTCACCGGAACATCCATGATTTCTTCGCGCAGTGCTGAACTCCAGCGAACATCGGTTTCCATTTTGTCCGACTGGACACCGGCATCAAGCAGTTCACGGATTGGTTCGACCATCGAATACGGCATCACCACGTGAAAGTCACCACCACCGCCATCCACTTCAATGTGGAACGAGCTGACCACAATCACTTCCGTCGGACTGACGATGTTGGCCATGCTCGGGTTCACTTCCGAATCGAGATACTCAAACTCAACCCCCATGACCGGGGACCAGGCTTCTTTGTAGTCTTCAAACACAATTTTCAACAGCAACTGAATAATGCGACGCTCGGTGGGAGTGAACTCACGCCCTTCAATTTTGGCGTGGAAACGACCATCACCGCCAAAGAAGTTTTCCACCAGGATAAACACCAGACGCGCTTCCATCGTCACCAAAGCGGTGCCTTTCAGTGGTCTGAAACGCACCATGTTAAGACTGGTTGGCACATACAATGTGTTCTGGTATTCACCGAACTTCATCATCTGCACACCGTTGATCGACACTTCGGCAGTTTTACGCAGCATGTTGAACAGGCTGATGCGCATATGACGGGCAAAACGCTCGTTGATCAGCTCGAGCGTTGGCATGCGACCACGAACGATGCGGTCTTGTGAGGAGAAATCGAAACTGACGGCGTCTTCACCGCCGCTGTCCAGATCCTCTTCCACGTCATCTACATCGTCAACACCATGTAATAACGCATCAATTTCGTCTTGGCTTAATAGATCGGTCACATCTCACCTACTGAATTACGAAGTCGGTAAACAGCACTCGCTCAATGACAGGCTGCCCTACCGCACGAGTCAGACTGGCTTTAATGTCTTCGGTCGCTTTATCGCGCAGTTCCACCCGGCCATTGGCGGTACGCAGTTGCTCCACCGTGGCCGACGCAAACGTCGCCAGCAAGGTGCTTTCCACCAGTGGCGAATGGTAACGAGCCAGATTTTCATTTTCACTGCCACGCACCATTAACTGCACCTTGATCTGCACCAGGCGATCACGTTTGTCGCCAGTCACGTTAAACAGAAACGGTTGTGGAATATTGACGTACGCGACAGGAGCCACCGTCGCCGCCGCTTGTTGCTGAGCTTCTTGCGCCTGTTTGTCTTCATCCGATCCCAACAGGAAAAACGCGGCGGCTCCACCGCCCAGCAGCAATACCACAACAAT
>NZ_WXWP01000064.1:0-6356 GCF_009904765.1 Vibrio sp. V39_P1S14PM300 | reverse complement strand
ACTTCCGGTTGGTTTAATTTTTCGGCTTTCTCAGTGCATCTGTTTGCACGGGATTTGTTTGCTGTTATCAAGGATTAGATGTGACTATAGCCACACGAAGAACTTTGCTTCTTCCTTATAATGAGTCGTTACAGTCAGAATTTCTGATGCTCAATTGCTGCGCGAAAAATCGGGCGGAAATGAATGGTCCGCATACGGTCGCGTCTGCCAAACAGTTGTTTCAAAAGGTGCTTCATGATCCCAACTTGTACAGTATGGCGGTGTTGGACAACACCACACGCGAGTACATTGGTCACGTCTTTATTAGCAACCTGGACGGGGTGCCGGAGCTGGGTTTTATTTTCGATAAGCTGTATTGGGGGAAAGGCTTAGCCAGTGAAGCGTTGAAAGCGTTTTTCCCCAAAGCACTGCGTGAACGGCAGATTGAAAAGGTGATTGCCTCGGTCAATCTTCACCATGCGCCTTGTTTGAGGCTGCTACAGAAGCTGGGGTTCGTCATCCGAGAGGAAAAACAGGATGGATTTGGCCCTTATTATGAGCTCGAATTTACATCCGATGCGGTGGTAGATGAAAGTTCACTGGTCTGAAACCTACCATGGTCAGTTGGCCCTGGTAACAATCATCGCCCAGTGACGAAAACTCAAACAGATACACCGTATGCCAACGCCAGACTCCGCCTGGCGTTTTTAGTTTGTGGGCACCAAATGCGACACTCAGCAGTTGCAGATCGAGTTGTTCACACTTTCTGACGATCGCAGCTTTTGCCAGTTCGGCCTGGCGGCGTTGTTGCCAGAACAGAAAACACAGTAGCGTCAGGCCAAGTATCGCCAGTAAGTTGTGAATCATTTTACGCCTTCGTCGACTGTTGCAGATTAAATAGCGCCTGGGCCAGTTCCTGTGATGGACTGGCGTGGAGCAGCGGCAGTAATACCATCCGCAGTTCAGGGATCATGACCAGGTCAGCAAACAGCTGGTTGAACAGGGCTTGGTTGCCGGTCTGAGCCAGCCTGAGCAGAAAACGCTCTGCTGTGCCTGCATCCGCCAGCCAGTGCCAGGCTCGTCCGGCGATGCCAATCAGAATTTCCTGATGGCTCAGACGCGGACTGCTCAGTACTGCGTCAAGAACCGGCGCAGACAAAGTGCGATCGGCACCATTAAGAGCGCGCACCAGGGCGGATAACAGGAAGAGGTCTGGATCACTACTGTTGATTTGCGCCAGTGCCATTTCCTGCAGGCGCAAAGCCAGTTTTTCGGGTACAGGGCCATGTTCGAGCGCACCCAGCAAGGCATAGAGCGGTTCATTTGGTAACTGTGTGAGCGCTTTACGTATTAACACCCCGTTTTGTTGCTGCTCAAGGCGAGCGCACAGATCGGTGATGCCCTGTAGGCCAACCGTCTGCCATTTTTCCCACCCCATTGCACCACTGAAATAGTGCTGTGCGTGTTCATAATACTGGCTGGTCGGCAAATCGAGCTGCGCACGCAGTTGGCTGTGAAACACCGCCATCTTGTCTTCAGAAGGCTTAAAAGTGTATGGATTGTTGGCCAGTTTCTGTTGTTGCTCTTCGCTCATTTCCTGGCTCAGACGCGTGCCCATCGCTTCTATGACGTATTTGAGGAAGTTGCCAATCTCGGCTTGATTGAGTAGCCCACGCTCATCCAATTCGAATTTAAGAAACCAGATCCACGGTTGCTTCTCTGTATTCCAATACGCAATCGCCAGATGGGCTTTACGCTGGAGTGGGTACGGATAAGGATGCTGGCCCTGTTCGACACTGGTAAACAGTTTTGGGACAATCGGGGTGATCCGACGGCCGAGGTCAAAAATCTTATACTGACAGCCGCTGTTTTCCAGCAATTGAGTCAGGGTATGAATGGTGTCCATGAATCGGTACTTCCTGAGAAACTTTCCCTAATAGATGGTATCCTGTCGGCCATTTTCAAGGTCAATTACCGAAATAATGCGGTAAAGGGTGCGATAACCTTCTTTATGTCACGAACTCTACAACTTCACTGCGTACTGCAACAACTCGAAGCAGAATTACGCCGCTGTCAGTTATGGCAGTCTCAGCCGCCGTCGGCTCAGGCTCTGACCAGTCAAGAGCCGTTTGCTATTGATACGCTGGCACCTCATGAATGGCTGCAATGGGTGTTTATGCCACGCATGCTGGCCCTTATCGAGGCTGAAGCGCCATTACCACGGGGATTCGCGCTGACGCCTTATTTTGAAGAGGTGTGGAAAGACACGCCTTCGCATCAACCTTTGCTGGTGCTGGTGATGGACATCGATCGGGTGTGTGCGTGATGTTGGAGATTATTTATCAGGACGAGCATCTGGTGGCGGTCAACAAACCTGCGGGTATGCTGGTTCATCGCAGTTGGCTGGACAAACACGAAACCCAGTTCGTAATGCAGACTCTGCGAGATCAGTTAGGTCAGCATGTCTTTCCGTTGCACCGCCTTGATCGGCCAACGTCGGGCGTGTTGGTGTTTGCGCTGTCGAGTGAAGTGGCCGCTAAGATGATGCCAATGTTTGCCAACCATGAAATGGAGAAAACGTATCATGCGGTGGTGCGTGGCTGGATAGAGCAGGGGGATGTACTGGATTACCCGCTGAAAGTGGAGCTCGATAAGATTGCTGACAAATTTGCCCGTGAGGACAAAGAAGCTCAACCGGCGGTCACGGCGTATCAACCGCTGGATAAAGTTGAAGTGCCTTATTCAACCGGACGTTTTCCAACCAGTCGCTATTGTTTGCTGGAGATGAAACCGACGACTGGCCGAAAACATCAGCTTCGGCGACACATGCATCATCTTAGCCACCCCATCATTGGCGATACCACGCACGGTGATGGCAAGCACAACCGTTTGTTTCGTGAGCACTACGATTGCCATCGTTTGCTGTTACATGCGTCGAAGCTGCGCTTCATGCATCCTTTCCGTGGTGAGGTGCTGATTTTGCGCGCCGGGTTCGATGACGTCTGGCAGAGGCTGTTTCGCGAATTTGACTGGCCGCAGCCAAAGCGCTGAACCTCATCCAGTAAAAAGCCCTCTTGCGAGGGCTTAATGTTTTATTTATCCAGATAAGTCTGAATGGCTTGCTCTATGCCCGCGGCATCCAGCCCCAGCTCAGCATGCAGTTCTTCCTGCGTGCCCTGGGCGATGAATTTGTCCGGCAAGCCCAGGTTAAGTACTGGTTTAAGGCGTTTTTCCTGCATCAGAAACTCCAGTACACCGGCTCCCGCGCCACCGGCAATGGCATTTTCTTCCAAGGTCACCAGAACGTCGTGGTCTGTCGCAAGTTGGCGAATCAGCGCTTCATCCAGAGGTTTCACAAAACGCATGTCTGCGACAGTGGCGTTGAGCGCTTCGGCGGCTTGCAGTGCGTTGGGCATTAACGCACCGAAGTTAAGGATGGCCACTTTCTCACCCTGGCGTACTATACGGCCTTTGCCGATTTCTAGTGCGGTGAACTCTGGATTGATATCGGCGCCGATGCCACTGCCACGCGGATAGCGCACCGCGCTTGGTCCTTGATGTTGATGGCCGGTATACAGCATTTGGCGGCATTCGTTTTCATCACTTGGTGCCATAATGACCATGTTTGGAATGCAGCGCATGTAACTGAGATCGAACGCTCCCTGGTGCGTTTGGCCGTCTGCGCCAACCAGACCGGCGCGGTCGATGGCAAACATGACTGGCAAGTTCATGATCGCGACATCGTGAATCAACTGGTCGTAGCCACGCTGAAGGAAGGTAGAGTAGATCGCCACAATCGGATGATTACCGGCGATCGCCATGCCTGTCGCTAATGTGACGGCATGTTGCTCCGCAATGGCGACATCAAAGTATTGCTCCGGATATTCTTTGGAGAACCGAACCATACCAGAGCCTTCGCGCATGGCGGGGGTGATCGCCATCAGCTTTGGATCCTGAGCGGCCATATCACACAAGAAATCGCCGAAAATGTTTGAGTAACTAGGTTTGCCACCTTTACTTTTCGGCAGGCAGTCGTGACTTGGATCGAATTTAGGCACGGCGTGGTAGCCAATGGGATCTTTTTCTGCCTGCTCATAGCCTTTGCCTTTCTTGGTCATGATATGCAGGAACTGCGGACCTTTCAGCTCGCGCATGTTCCGGAGTGTTTTGACCAGTTCCAGCACATCGTGGCCGTCGACCGGACCGATGTAGTTAAACCCCAATTCTTCGAACAGCGTACCCGGCACGACCATGCCTTTAAGGTGCTCTTCGGTGCGACGCACCAGTTCTTTGATCGGTGGTACCCCAGACAGCACTTTCTTACCGCCTTCACGGATAGAGGTGTACAGACTGCCAGACAGCAGTTGAGCCAGATGGTTGTTGAGTGCCCCAACATTCTCTGAAATCGACATTTCGTTGTCGTTGAGGATCACCAGCATGTCCGGGTGGACATCACCGGCGTGGTTCATGGCTTCAAACGCCATTCCTGCGGTGATGGCGCCGTCGCCAATCACACTGACGGTTTTGCGATCTTTGCCTTCTTTGCCGGCACTGATGGCCATACCAAGGGCGGCACTGATCGAGGTTGAGGAGTGACCGACCGATAAGGTGTCGTATTCACTTTCTCCACGCCACGGAAACGGGTGCAGGCCGTCTTTCTGGCGGATCGTCGGCATACGGTCACGACGTCCGGTTAAAATCTTATGCGGATAAGCCTGATGACCTACGTCCCAGATCAATTGATCAAATGGGGTTTGATAGACGTAGTGCAGGGCGACGGTCAGTTCGACGGTGCCCAGACCTGAAGCCAGATGTCCGCTCGACTGGCTGACCGAGTTGAGCAGATAGGTACGTAATTCTTCACACAGCTTCGGCAGCGTATCTTTCGGCAGGCTGCGCAGTTCATCTGGCGTATTTGCCAGGGCCAGTGTGGGATACTTTGAAATATCAAGAGTCATTATAAATGCGCGCTTATAGTGTTAATTTTTGCGCTCGATGACGTATCGGGCGAACTCTTCGAGTAACTCTGTATTGTAAGGGATTGCTTCCAAAGCCGCGAGGGCTTCCTCTAACAGAGCATGAGCTTTATTTATAGCACCTTCCAGCCCCAGCAGCGCGGGGTAGGTGCTCTTATTGAGTTGTTGATCAGAGCCCTGGGGTTTTCCCAGCGTTGCGGTGTCACTGATGATGTCTAAAATGTCGTCCTGCACCTGAAAAGCCAGACCAACAGCATCGGCGTAGCTGTCTAACTGCGGCAACACGGCCAGGCCTTTAGGGCCTGCCGCCAACGCGCCAAGACGGATTGCACACTTCATCAGGGCTCCGGTCTTGTTGCGGTGAATGGCTTCCAGCTCTTCCAGCCCGACCTGACGGTTTTCGGCCGCCAAATCCAGCGCTTGTCCGAGGCACATGCCATTGGCACCGGATGACTGAGCCAGCACCTGCACCATGGCAATGCGGTTGCTTTCGGCGCGCGAGGCGATCGGACCTTCAGCCAGAATGGAAAACGCCAGTGTTTGCAGGGCATCGCCAGTCAGAATGGCGGTCGCTTCATCGAATTTAATGTGGCAAGTGGGATGGCCGCGACGCAGCTCGTCATCGTCCATGGCTGGCAGATCATCGTGGATCAGGGAATAGGCGTGGATACATTCGACCGCACTGGCGGGCGTGTCCAGCTCGTGCGGCTCACAGCCAAGCATTTGGCCGGTCGCATAAACCAAAAATGGGCGCGCACGTTTGCCGCCCAAGGTTAAACCGTAGCGCATGGCTTCGATCAGTGGTTGCTCCTGATGAGGTAACTGATCCAGCCACGCATTCAGTTGTTGATTGTTTCTTTCCTGATAGGCTGTTAGCGCCTCAATCATAACGTGCTCTTCTTAAATCAATCTTATGTCTGGCTGCAGGGTTATTCTGCCGGGATGTCAAATTCGCTCAGAGGCGCCTGGTCATCATTGCTGAGAAGAATGCTGACGCGTTGCTCAGCTTCCGTCAGTTTGGTTTGACCCGCGCGAGCCAGAGCAATGCCGCGCTCAAATTTTTTCAGCGCTTCATCCAGCGCAAGATCGCCGTTTTCCAGTTGCTCAACCAGCGTGTCGAGCTCCTCGATGGTTGCCTCAAAGGACATGTTTTCAGGTTTCTTGCTTGCCATAGTTTTTTTCGCTTGAGAAGGATGGACGAAAGTTACCTTAGGGCGTGGGGATGGTCAAATTTAACCGGGTAAATTTGTCATAAAAGTTGAATTCCCGCGCCGATTTGGACAAATCCTAACAAGAGCTGTGAGCTGGATTCGGGATGCAGGTTTTAAACTGGAAAAGTCACGCAGAAAATCGTTTATTTAACTCTGAGAGAGAAAATAGTTAAAGATCTCATCTTATTGC
>NZ_WXWP01000204.1:0-6431 GCF_009904765.1 Vibrio sp. V39_P1S14PM300 | reverse complement strand
GTTCATTGTGTGTCGGCAGCACTTCATGAGGAAAACGGTCCGACAAAAAGACCACCAGTCGGCCCGCTTTCGGCGCCACGCGCGTCACCAAGTCATCATCAAGGTTGTACACCACTAACTCACCGCCATCGGCGTCACACCACTCTTCGTTCATGTAGAACACCGTCGTTAGTTTGCGGTTCTCGTTACCACGAAAGCTGTCGAGGTGTTTGACGTAAAAGTCACCGGGTTCGTACTTAGCAAAATGCGCCTCATACTCAAACAGACCGAGAAAGAAATTCATGTTAACTTCGCGGCGAATGACTTCCATCTGCTCCAGATACTCCTGTACGGCAATGCCATGGCCCGCTGACAACCATTGGATCTTATCGCTGCGAATACTTTCTGCTCGCATGATATCGTCGTTACGCCCGATCCGTGCACGTTTCCAGTCTTCCGGAATGCTATCACGCAATGCTGAGACTTGTTGCGAAGTCAGAAAATCATCCCAAATGTAGAGGCCATCAGTGGCTAACGCATCTATCAGCTGTTGCATAATATTGAGTGTATTGAGGTAAAGGACTTGCGTTATAAGTCCAATAAGCCCGCGTAACAAATCAATATTTTTGTCGTGACCATAAAAGTAATTTTGCCAAAACCACGGTATCCAGCAATGCGGTGATCGCGTAGATAAACACACGCAGGTAGCCCTTAAAATAACAGCGCCCTGCTGAGGCAAGGCGCTGTTGTTGATAAGCTGTCAGGCAAAAAAGCTGGCAATCAGCCGTTTCAACCAGTCAAAAATACGTTTGAACACACCGCCTTCGTCCACTTGCTTTTGCGCCACCAGCGGCGCCTCAGCAACGGTTTTATCGCCGAGCTTATACACTACGCTGCCGATCTGTTGCCCTTGTTCAATCGGCGCAGTCAGATCAGCCGGGATCTTCATCTCCGCGCTTAGCTGAGCGGCTTCCCCTTTCGGCAATGTCAGATAGACTGCTTTTTCTAAACCCACAGGGACTTCGTTTTCACTGCCCATCCAGACGCGAGGCTTAGCCAGGGTTTCACCCGCTTTGTTCGGTGCCACCGTATCAAAGAAACGAAAACCATAACTGAGCAGTTGCTTGCTCTCCATTTCACGACTTTTGGTGCTACTGGAACCCATCACCACCGATATCAGACGCATATCTCCACTGGTCGCAGAGGTTGCCAAACTGTAACCGGCCCCACTGGTGTAACCGGTTTTCATGCCATCGACCGTCATACTGCGATCCCGCAACAGGCCATTGCGGTTGTACTGCGTGATGCCGTTGTAGGTAAACGAACGTTCGCTGTACAGCGGATAGATATCGGGCAGATCACGTATGATCGCCTGGCCGAGCAACGCCACGTCATACGGCGTGGTGTAAAGGTTGTCACTATCAAGACCATGCGGATTGGTAAATGACGAGTCCTTCATACCCAGCTTCGAAGCCCATGTGTTCATCATGTCAACAAACGATTGCTCGGATCCGGCTACGTGTTCTGCTATCGCAACGCTGGCATCGTTACCCGATTGCACAATCAAACCACGATAAAGATCCATCAGGTTGACGTATTTACCAACCTCTATGAACATTTTGGATGAATCAGGAAAATTTCTTGCCCAGGCATTTTCACTGATCCGAACCTGATCATCAGCCGAAATGTTACCGGCTTTCATCTCCTGCCCGGCCACATACGCAGTCATTAGCTTGGTCAGGCTAGCCGGGTTAAGTTTTTCATGCGAATTTTTCTCGACCAGCACCTGGCCGGTGTTGTAATCCATCAGCACGTAGCCTTTCGCCCCAATGCTGGGCGGATCCGGTACCACAGTCGGCGCGGCAAAAGAAGAAGCAGAAAAGAACACAGCGGAAGCGCTTAAGAACCCATAAATTGTTAATTTGTTTTGCATGACACCACACCAATTAATATGTCTGTCCTGAGTATAAACAATGCACTAGAAGGCATTCGCCGATATTTACGAATTTTTACTTAATATTGAGTTTTGTGGCAAAGAACAAAGAGTTACTAACATTTCACCCCAAAATTATCACAATATTTCTCTCAGTTTTGCGACACAGAAAAGTCAGCATCTACGCTGCTTTATAATACGTGAACGATTCATAACGGTGGCTGATATGTAATGCCCAGTGCCGCAGTATCGAGCACATCCTCCACCAATACCCTGTCAGAAAACTCAGGTAAGCGGTTTCGGATCGCAGATGAGACTGACACACTGGTGTATCCCGCCAGATCACCATTCCAGGGCCACATAGCATCGCCCACTTTGTGCCCTTCCGGCGCAATACTGCCATCAAATGGGGATTCTTCTTCAGGTAGAGGATACGTATCCAACCAGTTAGCACTAAGGTTGTTATCAATTCGATGCTGCTGCCAGTTTGCCCACAAACGGTCCACATTGGCATGATGTAGCCAGAACACCGGATCGTTAGGCGAAAACGCGCCTCCCATGTGACCACCAATAAAACGGTGACCGGCGTTATGTGTCTGCGGTAACTGCTCAACGCCCTGTTCCAGAATCAGCCAGAACACCCACAACGGATGGCGACCATTGATACTTTGATTGACTTGAGTCAGTGTGTTGAGCATTGCCTCGCTCGGTGACCAATCAGACTCCATGCTTCCCCGCTCAAGCGCGGTTCCCCGACTTTCAGCCAACAGACTATCGACACGAAACCCCACCAAACCACTTGGCCACCAAGGCGGCCTGCTTGAACCTGCGATCGTAAACTGCAAAATGCCATCGGTCACATCCTGTGGGCTACCCCAGCGGAGCGAACTCAGAAACTCTGGCGAGAATAAGACATTGGAGGCTCCAATGGCGTTTGACCAATCCCAGTATGGCAGCGTGACCGCTTCGCCCAACGCATCGGACAACGCCTGTTCAAACGCCCGCAGATATTGACGATGCCATGGCAAGAAACCAATATTGCCGTGCCCGAAATTGACACTGCGGTCGCCGCTGGTTGGCGTGAGTACCGCCATCACCGCTCCATGCAGGGCAACAAACTGATCGTACACACTAAAACCTTGATTGTTTTTGGTTGCTTTCAAGCGTGCAATCGCTTCAAGAAATGCCGCAATTTCGTCAGGTGTAAGATCGGTTGCGCTTTTTCTGATTCCCATCGTGACTCTCCTTACTTAAGTCCATGCTCACCAACTGGATGATGATGCTCTGAACCTCCTGGGTTGGTCCGTATGAGCTTACTGGCCGATGCATGATGTTCGTGGTGCCCCGTGGCACGTACTGTCACCAGTGCGGCAATCGTCGGCTGCCCAGATGAAAACGGAGTCTCTTCGGTGTTAAGTGAGGCGTCAATTAGCGACTTAAACGACTCTCCCTGGATAGTCCGAATCTCCAACAAACTCTGATACATGCTGGCAGGGCCAAGTTCAATACTCAGCTCTGCTCCTAGTCGATGAGGTTCTACGCTAATGTGTGCTCGTCGCACGGGCTCATGCGGACACGCGATGGTCGCTTGCAAGCCTTTCGCAACCCGACGATAAAAATCCACATCCGCCCCATCAAGAGCGGTCTTATTGATCATCAGTTCCAGTTTTTCAAACAACATGCCCGGCCCGTTGATCAACAGCTTGAGATGGTTGTCAGACAGATAAAAGTCAACCATTCGGGGACCAGCTTTACTCAGGACGACTACACTCATTGCATCACACCTTTCTATCGGGATGTCTGTGTGGCCTGTATCGGCACATGGTCACAAACAAGACTGTTCAGGCAGCATAGTAGTTGCGAATCCAGTTACCAGAAAATGTCCGTGATCTCACCTGGAAGTGTCTCCGAAAACACCCACAAAAAAAGCCGGCTGAATCAGCCGGCTTTTCCTCAGTGATCATCGCTTAAATGGCGAGCTTCTTTGTGTCTGGTCTCGGCGTGATCGCATCGCGATAACTGAACCACAGGTAAGTCACGACCACAGAGAAGAACAGGTAAGACAAAGCAAATACCAGCGGTGATGTAATTAGCTCTGCCGAAATACCCCAAGCAACACCGATGATCGTCACGGTGAACTTAGCGAAAACCCCCAGGATCAACAAAAACAACGCCAATTGAGGAAAACGTGTCGTGCGAAAGGCAAACCAGTAGCAGCTTCCCACGGCAAGTGCTGAAATCGACAGCCCGAGCATGAAAGAATGAAGATGATCCGCAGATGCCACACCTGCCGAAATTGAAGCCATGAAAATTAGAAGCAGTTTCATCTTATACCTCGCTTTTAGTAACCAAAAAGCATCCTTTCATTTTTGAAATCTCATTTTGCGTCTATTTTCTCCTTTTAAAAAGAAAGATCAAGCGCATAAAACACACAATTATTGAACACTTTACAACCGCAAAGTGTTTGTAAAGTAATGGTTAAAATATAAACTCTCTGAGTTATTGGCAGCATAAGGCATTATGGTAAAAAAGTTCACAAAAACGTGTCTGAATGTAACAAATGCTTAACTAAAATTTATTTTCGCTCTCAGTCAAAAAATGTGACGTCCGGCAATTACTCAGCACCTCTAACAAAAGCAACAACAAAGTTTTTATTTTTGAAATACTCAATAACGTGAGCTCGGCAACGATACGGATATCAGAATGTCGTTTTTGACCATCCGCTCTGCTAACTTTGCGCCACTCTTTTTCACTGGCTCACCAACATGCCCTCGCAGTACCGAATCAATAAAATCGTGGAAATAGGCGACACACTGCATCGCAGTGGCTGCGCACCTTACAAAGTTGAGAAATACACTCAGCATTATGCGCAAAAGCATGGCGTCGACGTGATGATTCAGGCAACCCCCACCACGATCAATTACCAGTTTCCGGATGACAATAATGCGGTGGTAATGAAGCGGCACAAACCGGCTTCCATCAACCTCAGCTTGCTGGCCAACACCATCATTCGTATCAATCAGCCAAGCAGTGAACCGGTACCTGAGCCTGTCGGGTATCCGTGGTGGGTCACAGCGCTGGCTAATATGGGAATTCCACCTGCATATCTGATGCTGGTAGGTAGTACTCTGGAGGCGATTGGTGTTTCGATATTTCTGGGATTAGTCGTCTGGCTGTGTCAGCGAGGCTGTCGCGGGCGACACGCCATTGCTGCCGAACTGATTTCAGCACTACTGACCGGCGTTATAGTGGCATTTCTTGCCAGCACCGGGCTGCCGATTCCTGTCTGGGCTCTGTGCATTGCTGCAGTGATTTTGTTTGTGCCCGGCCTCTCGATTGCCAATTCACTCGAATGCCTGGCCTTCAATGATCTGGTCTCCGGTACCAGTTTGTTTGGTCAAAGCGCGCTGACGCTGCTGAAACTGTTCGTCGGTATTGTGATGGGGCTGAACATTGGTGAGGCGGTATGGGGGCAAGCGCCCGCCACCACATACCACAATGAAATCCCGCTCCCGCTACACATCTTTGGTTTGTTTTTGTTATCGGTCTCGATTGGCATCATGTTTAACGCCAGGCCGAAAGACATTCTACTCGGCTCTCCGGTTGCCGTGCTGGGTATGTGGGGGCCGTTTTATCTCGGTTTTGACAGTGGCTGGGTCGTCGGGACCTGGGTGACAACGGTCTTGATCACGCTGTACGGCACATGGGTGGCAAAACGTTTGGATTTGACGGGGTCTATCTACATTGTGCAGGGTATTATCATTCTGGTACCCGGCAGCCGGGTGCTAGTGAGTGCCAGTCAGTCAGTTTTTGAGCAGTCGATCTTGCCCATTCCGAGTATTGGCCTTTCTGCCGTGTTCATGTTTGCGGCCATTGTAGCCGGACAAATTACCGCTTACTCGCTGTATTCACCTAAGATCGAACACTGATAAAAAGAGCCCTATTCGAAATCAGCACTTATGCTGCTTTTGAATAGGGCTCTTTGCCTCTGTGCTTTGCTTTTCGCTGGTAACTGCCTTTACCTTTCTTCGCTTTTTCAACTCGGGCTGTAAACAGTTGACTCGTCACTAGCGCTTTCAGCGCGTTGTCTTTAATCTGACCACGTCCCAGCTCGATATCATTGACCGGAGCTTGCTCAGAAACCTGGTGATGGGTTTTCTTACTCATCATCCTCTCCTATTGATAGATTCGGTTGGATTATTCACCAACACCAATAGAAGATCAATGAGCGACCATATTTCAACTGTATTAAATGCCAGTAAAAAATGGTCAAAATGAAACCTTGCGCATAGTTTCACAATGAGAACAAAAATAAATGACCTGTTTCCGGATTATTTGCTACCACTTAGCAATCGATTCCACTAAACTCGAAGCAGCTAGAAATGAAGTTCTTTGTCTACATACACTGTTCGTTGGATTACTCGTAACTCCCGTCGTGTCGTACGCAATAGCAATCAACGTTTCCACGCTAGAAGCGCCGAATATGGCTCAAGTTAATTTTTTATACATAGGATATACA
>NZ_WXWP01000279.1:0-6433 GCF_009904765.1 Vibrio sp. V39_P1S14PM300 | reverse complement strand
GGGATTACGTAACACAGCCCAAGTTGTTATACTGAGCCACTATTTTGTTTAACTTAATATCAGACAGAGCTCATGTTAAAAATATATAACACACTCACAAGACAGAAAGAGGAATTCAAGCCAATTAATGCCGGTAAAATCGGCATGTATGTGTGTGGGGTTACTATTTACGATCTCTGTCATATCGGTCATGGCCGTACGTTCGTATCGTTTGATGTGGTATCGCGTTACCTGCGCTTTCTGGGCTATGACCTGACGTTTGTCCGTAACATCACTGATATTGATGACAAGATCATCAAGCGTGCGGCGGAAAATGGCGAGTCGTGTGACTCTCTGACTGAGCGCCTGATCGCTGAAATGTACGCCGACTTCGATGCATTGAACATGAAGCGTCCAGATGTTGAGCCTCGTGCCACCCAATACATCGACGAGATCATCGCGTTAGTGGAAAAACTGATCGAACGCGGTTTCGCTTATGTGGCAGACAATGGCGACGTTATGTTCGAAGTCAGCCAATTTGATGAGTACGGCAAACTGTCTAAACAGGATTTGGATCAGCTGCAGGCCGGTGCTCGTGTTGACGTCGAAAGCGCGAAACGCAGTCCGCTGGATTTCGTGCTGTGGAAAATGTCGAAACCGGGGGAGCCGACGTGGGAGTCTCCGTGGGGAGCCGGTCGTCCGGGTTGGCATATTGAATGTTCCGCAATGAACTCGTCCATTCTTGGCAACCATTTCGATATTCACGGTGGTGGTTCGGATTTGCAATTCCCGCACCATGAGAATGAGATCGCTCAGTCGTGCTGCGCGCACGGTACTCAGTATGTGAATACTTGGATGCACAGTGGCATGGTGATGGTCGACAAAGAGAAAATGTCTAAGTCTTTGGGCAACTTCTTCACCATCCGTGACGTACTGAAGCATTACGATGCGGAAACGGTGCGTTATTTCCTGATGTCGGGTCACTACCGTAGCCAGCTAAACTACAGCGAAGAAAATCTTAATCAGGCGCGCGCCTCTCTGGAGCGTCTGTACACATCGCTGCGTGGCCTGGACATGACGGTTCAGGCTGACGGGGGTGAAGAGTACGTGCAGCGATTCACTGAGGCGATGAACGACGATTTCAACACGCCGGAAGCATACTCCGTGTTGTTTGACATGACTCGCGAGATCAACCGTCTGAAAGGCGACAATCTGGATGCGGCCAGCGCGTTGGGTGCGCGTATGCGTGAACTGGCGGATGTAATTGGCATTTTGTATCAGGACGCCGATGCATTCCTAAAAGGCGATGCCGGCAATGATGATGAAGTGGCTGAAATCGAAGCACTGATTAAACTGCGCAATGATTCCCGAGCCGCAAAAGATTGGGCCAACGCCGATATGGCGCGTGATAAGCTGACCGAAATGGGTATCGTTCTGGAAGATGGGCCGGATGGCACGACCTGGCGTCGTAAATAATTGAATTTCAATTTAAAGGGCTGTGAATTCAGCCCTTTTTTCTGTCATTAACATGATTATGGGAATCCCTTAGTGGCTCAGATGTATTTCTATTACTCGGCAATGAATGCGGGTAAATCCACCACGCTGCTTCAGTCTTCGTTTAACTATCAGGAGCGCGGTATGAATCCTGTGGTTTATACCGCAGCCATCGATGACCGTTATGGCATCGGCAAAGTTGCGTCACGCATTGGGTTACAATCCGATGCCTATCTGTTCCGTGACGATACGAATCTGTATCAGGACATCGACATACTGCACCTCAAAGAGAAAGTGGACTGTATTTTGATTGATGAGTGCCAGTTTTTGTCCAAACAGCAGGTTTATCAATTGACTGAAGTGGTCGACAAGCTGGATATCCCGGTGCTGTGTTACGGTCTGCGTACCGACTTTATGGGCGAGTTGTTTGAAGGTAGCCAGTATCTGTTAGCCTGGGCAGATAAGCTGATTGAGCTGAAGACGGTGTGTCACTGTGGTCGCAAAGCCAATATGGTGATTCGCACAGATGAACATGGTACGCCAATCAAAGAGGGTGATCAGGTCGCCATTGGTGGTAATGATAAGTACGTATCTGTATGTCGTTATCACTACAAAACGGCTCTGGATAAATAACTGCCTGTCGAACAGCATCAAAAAACGGAGCCATCGGGCTCCGTTTTTTGATGTATTCGATAATCAGAGATTAACGAGCACGGAAGACGATGCGGCCTTTAGAAAGGTCGTATGGAGTCATCTCTACAGTTACTTTGTCACCAGTAAGAATACGGATGTAGTTCTTACGCATTTTACCAGAGATGTGAGCAGTAACTACGTGACCGTTTTCTAGCTCAACACGGAACATTGTGTTTGGAAGAGTATCAAGGACCGTGCCTTGCATCTCAATTACGTCTTCTTTAGCCATTTAATCCTCTTTAATAAAATGGGCGTTTTCAACGGCCGAAATAATGCCGTTAAAAGGGATATAAGTAAAGTTGTGGCGTATTCTACCCTTGCCAACGCTGATTTACTAGCCTTTGATGGCGATGAAAGCGGACTTTGTAATTCATCGCTGGGCATTCGTCTATCTGATAACCGAGGTACAGCCAGTGTTTTTTCTCCTGGCGGCAGTATTCGAGTTGCAGCAGCACCCCAAGGGTACCAAGGGACAGTGGGTAATCCGGATCGTAGAAGGTATAGAACGCGCTGGCACTGCGGGGCATGACATCGGTGACCGCGACACCAACCAATTGTCCTCGGTCATAGATGTGCAAAAATTGCGTATCGAGCCATTCACACTTAGCGAATTGGTAGAAGTCCTGTTTTTGTGGCGGGTACATCGAGCCGTTTTTGTGACGCGCTTCGATGTAACGGGCATATAAGGAAAACCAGTTAGGATCCAGATCCGACTTAAGGCACCAGTCAAGGTGACGGGCTTTGTTCAATAGGCGTTTCTGGCTTTTTGACATGGTAAAATCAGGCACCGCCACACGTAAAGCCTGACATGCCTGACAATGGTCACAATGCGGCTTGTATATCGTATCGCCACTGCGACGGAATCCGTTGGCGAGCAGCACTTCATAGCTTTCATTGCTGTGCATCTGGTTATCCAGTGCGACGGCGACCCGTTCTTCACGACCCGCCAAGTAGCTGCAGGCATGGCTGTCGGTTAATCCAATGCGGATATGTTGAATGTCAGAGCTCATTCTTCACCCTCTGAACTAAGCGTTAACCACTGAGAATCGAAGCATCCCGACGAGGTGGTTTTCTCCCTAAAGGATAGCAAGGAATGTATAAAATCGTCGCGTTCCAGTGATGTGGCGCCGAGCGATTCAAGATGTGGATTCATCACCTGGCAATCAATCATCTGACCTTGATGGCGAGCAAAGTGGCGGCAGAAATACCACAAGGCGACTTTGGATGCATTGGTCGACAGACTGAACATGGACTCGCCACAGAACAGTTGGCCGACACTCACGCCGTACAGCCCGCCCACTAATGTGTCACCCTGCCACACTTCCACCGAATGACAGTGGCCTTGTTGAGCTAAACTGAGATAAGAGCGGCGCATATCGGTATTCAGCCAGGTTTCCTCTTCGCGGCGTGTTGCCGCGCACAAGCGGATGACCTCCTCAGTCGCACGATTGAGACTGACACGATATTGTTGTTTGCGCTGAAACTTTTTAAGACTTTTTGCTGGTTTAAATGTCTTAGGATTAAAGACGGCGCGAGGTGAGGGGCTCCACCACAGAATGGGCTCTCCCGGACCATACCATGGGAAAATACCATGTTGGTAAGCAGAGTAGATGCGCTCAGGGTGCAGATCTCCGCCGAACGCCAGTAGTCCGTTTGGGTCACTCAGTGCTTCATAGGGCGACGGGAAAGAGAAGTCGTCAGGGCTGAGTTCGGTAAGATAGATCGTCATACAGATGTTTTAAAGGAGTCATTCAGGTGAGAAAGTGGTTTTGGATCTTATTAATTTTTCCCTTCGTTGCCAATGCCGCATACGACAGAAATACGGCGCGTCCAGTGAATCAGGTTGTATTTGGCCAGGTTGATTCGGTGCGCTACATCTCGCAACAAGATATTGTTCAATCCAAAGCCAACGGATGGGAAACCCTATTGGGTGCGGTGATTGGCGGGGTGGTCGGTAACCAGTTTGGTGGTGGGACCGGTAAACAGGTTGCTACCGCTGTCGGAGCGGTAGCAGGGGCGGGTATTGCCCGTAGTCACGCGCAGCAGGAATACCGGGTTGAATACAAACTTGTGGAGCTGTTGATTCGCACCAAAGACGACAAGTTGATCGACGTTATTCAGGACATCGATAACAACATGCTGTTTGAGCGTGGTGATGAGGTCCGCATTCTGTATTTCGACAATGGCGTGAGAGTGGATAAAACCTATTGAATATGAGGGACGAAATAAAGCGTCGTTTAGGCCAAATTTGGGGTGGTGCTGGGGCACGAATTTAGATAGGCTGCAAGTACGAAGAATTTTTATTCACTGCCTTGGGATATGGCAGTGACCAAGGATAATCAACTTTAATGGA
This sequence comes from Vibrio sp. V39_P1S14PM300, assembly GCF_009904765.1. NCBI lineage: Bacteria > Pseudomonadati > Pseudomonadota > Gammaproteobacteria > Vibrionales > Vibrionaceae > Vibrio > Vibrio sp. V39_P1S14PM300. Next base: position 1,914 of record NZ_WXWP01000279.1, on the reverse strand, counting down.
AAGCCTTACGTTACAACCTATCAACAAAGTTAACGGCGAAGTCAATTTGCCGGGATCAAAAAGTGTTTCTAACCGCGCTCTTTTGCTGGCGGCTCTAGCTAAAGGCACCACCCGCCTGACCAATCTGCTCGACAGTGATGACATCAGACATATGCTCAATGCACTGTCAAAACTCGGCGTATCCTATCGTTTGTCGGACGACAGAACCGTCTGTGAAGTCGAGGGACTGGGTCGACCATTTTCGGTGACAGAGTCCGTCGAGCTGTTTTTGGGCAACGCTGGCACAGCAATGCGTCCACTGGCGGCGGCGCTGTGTTTAGGACAAGGTGACTGCGTACTGACTGGTGAACCGCGGATGAAAGAGCGTCCGATTGGTCACCTGGTGGATGCGCTGCGTCAGGCTGGCGCGGATATTGAGTATCAGGAGAGCGAGCATTACCCGCCACTGAAAATTCACGGCACGGGTCTACAAGGTGGTACGGTCGAAATTGATGGCTCGATCTCAAGTCAGTTTCTGACGGCGTTTTTGATGGCGGCGCCACTGGCACAAGACAACGTTACTATCAAGATCGTGGGTGAACTGGTGTCAAAGCCGTACATTGACATCACGCTGCACATTATGGCGCAGTTTGGTGTTCAAGTGATCAACCGTGACTATCAGGAGTTTGTCGTCGAAGCGGGTCAGACCTATCAGGCACCGGGGGATTTTCTGGTGGAAGGTGACGCGTCGTCGGCTTCGTATTTTCTGGCGGCAGCCGCCATCAAAGGCGGGCAAATCAAAGTCACCGGGATTGGTAAACACAGTATTCAGGGCGATATTCAATTCGCTGATGCACTCGAGAAAATGGGCGCGGAGATTGAATGGGGGGCGGACTACGTGATTGCGCGCGCTGGTGAGCTCAATGCCGTGGACATGGACTTCAACCACATTCCGGATGCAGCCATGACCATCGCAACGACCGCGCTGTTTGCCAAAGGGACGACGGCGATTCGTAACGTGTACAACTGGCGGGTCAAAGAAACCGATCGTTTGGCGGCGATGGCCACTGAGCTGCGTAAAGTCGGCGCTGAGGTCGAAGAGGGGGAAGATTACCTGATTGTGACACCGCCAGCCAAACTGGCACACGCGGCGATTGATACCTACGACGATCATCGTATAGCAATGTGCTTTTCACTGGTGGCATTGAGTGATACGCCTGTGACCATCAATGATCCTGGTTGTACGTCAAAAACGTTTCCGGATTACTTTGATAAATTAGCCGCTCTAAGCCAGTAATACACGCGGTTAAAACAAAGCCTTGGTTGTTCGCCAAGGCTTTTTTGTTGCCGTCATGACCCTAAGTTTGGCCTGATGTGGGCTTACACCAGTGTAAATTCTTTAGACAGATGATGCGCCAGGTATTTGAACATGTTAAATACGGCCGTGGTTTTAGGGGTTGGCAGGCCGTTTTCGTCGAGAAAATATTCGCCTTTGAACACCAATACGTCGTCCTTTTCCTCGACGGAGTCGGCGCGCATGCCCTCTATATAATCGTCATGATCCTGAATAATCTGATTAGCAATCAGCAACAAATCAAAAGATGAAATCGGTTTTCTGTCGCCCATAATGACATCCTACTGCTATGAAATGAAACCTGACTCAGTGTAGGGGCATGTCGGGGAATTGCAACACTGTTGTTTTTGTGACTCCCAACAAATATTTGTTCCAAGCACTGGTGAGCGTTACATTGTCGCGTTTAGTATGTGGCACTTTCCAACTGGTATGGTGATTTTGGAGTAGATCATAACCGTTGAATTGTCGAGCAATTGGATTTTATTTTTCGAAAAAGATATTGATCTTCTTTTAATCTCGCTCAATAGTAAAAAAGAAGTAATAGTTTAAGTACGTCATGCGATAATTTTCGCACCGTGATT
>NZ_WXWP01000307.1:0-6495 GCF_009904765.1 Vibrio sp. V39_P1S14PM300 | reverse complement strand
CTTATTTTTAAAGAGCTTTTCTAACTCACTCAGCAACTCAGTTGCTCGTCGTTAGGGGTGCGTATCTTACTCCGCACCGTGAAAGAGTCAAGCATTTTTTCAAATTTCTTTTTCTCTTGTTTCCGACTCGCTGTGTGACTTTCGTCTCACTCCGTGTCGGTGAGGCGGCATTATAGGGAGACACCAAAGGATCACAAGCGTTTTTTTGAAATTTCTTTTTGTTCGCTCAAAATACGGTCAAATCACTGAATATCGAATAAAATTTCAACATTTGAGGCGCATCACATCAATCGGTTGGAAAAACCTCAAGCATATACGTAAGATCTGTGTGACTATTTTGTAAACGATAGTTATCCCTATTTTCTTACTTATATATGTAGTAATTCAGTATGAACTCTAATAAATCGACCTTATTGATTGTCGCTCTGGCCGTACTGGGTGGCATCGTCTTCTCGCAGGTATCTCTCTCTCCTGCACTCACCTTCGTTATTGGTGTTCTCTCCTGCGCTTTTGTTCTTAAACTTTTGAACACCAATACTGAATCTGTAACCGATAACACCAACCCACTGACTAAAACGCTGTATGTTGGCAACCTGCCTTATAAAGCGAACGAGTCGCATGTCCGCGAGCTGTTTGCCAAACATGGCGAAGTGTTCGCGGTACGCCTGATGAAAGACAAACGTACCGGAAAAAGGAGAGGATTTGGTTTTGTCGTGATGGCGGCAGCGGATGCTGAAGGCGCCATCCAGGATCTGAATGAGCAGGACTATATGCAGCGCACGTTAAAGGTGCGGATTGCCAATGATCCTAAACATCCAGAATCGGAAAACGCTGAACAGGAGTAAAGCCCAGTTCGTGTAACGTTATATTCAGTGCACTTTCTTGCCAAGGAAGTGCACTGCTGAATATCTGATGTGTCCGGTGGTCTGCCTGACCACTTTCCAGGCGCAACAATTCTTTGACCCGGCGAGCGATGGCTTTCCCGGAATCCACCAGCATCACCTCCTGCCCCAGTACTTGCTCAATTTCCTGACGCAGCAGTGGAAAGTGCGTGCATCCCAGCACCGCAACATCCACATGGCTTTTTAACGGTGCAAGAATCTCCGCCAACTCCTGAAGATCAACAGGCTGACCACGCAGCTTTTCTTCCGCCATATCAACCAAGCGGGTCGAGCCAAGCAACTCGACGGTTTTGTTGTTAGAAAAGTTACGGATCAAATCGCGAGTGTACTCACGTGTCACTGTTGCTGGAGTCGCGATCAGACCGACGGCCTTATTGGCCAGTGACGACGCTGGCTTAATTGCCGGCACCACGCCAACCACTGGCACGGTCAATTGCGCGCGCAAGGAAGGCAATACGATAGTACTGGCAGTATTACAGGCGATCACCACAATATCGACCGGATGCTGCGCCACAAAACGAGTAATGCCATTGTGTACCCGTCGGATCAGTACATCTTGCGACAGTTCGCCATAGGGATACGCTTCGTTATCGAAGATGTAGATGTAGTTGAGCTGCGGCAGCAGATCGCGGATCTCCTGATACACAGACAATCCACCCACGCCGGAGTCAAAAATCAATACGGTTTGTTTTTCTTGCTGCACCACACGGCGATTCCACGAATAAAGATGGGGAGATCATACTCGCTCTTTGGATTTTGGCAATTGGCGTACTGTGTATCTTTGGTAAGAAAAGCGTGGGCCCTGCTCTACCAGCAACTTAGTCAGTTGCAATTGGCCAGAGAAACACGGTGCTTCGGTGACCAAAGTATGAAACTCGCCGTTTTCACCACACGGATCAACCCCCGCAGGCAACTGCTCTAACAACTCATGGTTGTACCAGCGCCCGCACAATTCGGTGGGTAAGGCCTCTCCGTCGATGGTCACCAATATGGTACGAATACCACGTTGGAGGATTTCTTGCGCCAGATCGCGACTGTCCAGCCCCAACAACGGAAACACACACTCCCAGCCAGCCGGTTCAATGTAACTGCGCCGGTACTGCTCTATTCCGTTACAGAACATATCACCAAAGGCCACAGCATCAATCGCCCACCCACTTTGTTTGAGTGCGGTGACGATCGTCGATTGATACACTTCATTAGATGGAAAAACGGTCGGCAAAGCGATTTTAAGCAAAGGCAGTCCGGTTAACGCAGCTTGTTGAACCAGCACATCCAGCGGGGTGGCCTGAAACGGCACTTCTTCAGCAACGTAAGTGGTATACAGTCCGACGACCTGATAGGCCGGGTCTTCAAGCAACCTTTCCAGTGTCAGCGCCGAATCCTTGCCACTCGACCAACTGACGATCACGTTTTTTGTCATGTTGTTTCCTCATAGAAAAAGCCGCCCTTGGGCGGCTTTCAATCAGAACTCGTAACTGGCGTTCAGATAATACGCGCGCTCAGGCGATGGGTAGCCTGCCGCTGTCTCGTAGTCTTCGTCAAACAGGTTGTCGACTCGCGCATTTAAAGTCAGATGTTCGGTAACAAAATAGTTGGCCGACAGATCAAACAGATTGTAGGCATCCAATTCTACGTTATCGTAATCTGGGCGTGTACCCACATACTGATAGCCCAGTGACACATCAACATCCTCAAAGCTCGCAGTCGCGTTATATTTGAAGACTTTTTTAGCACGACGCAGCAGTTGTTCTCCCTGACTGTTTTCCGGGTCTTTAAAGTCTGCGCTCAACTGATGCGAAACGATGCCGGTATCAAACTCAGTCACCAGTTCGACCCCGCGTAGCTTACTTTTCCCATCGATGTTGTAGTATTTTGAGGTCACAAAATTATATTCGATCAGATCGTCAATACGCGTATCGTATCCAGTCACCGACCAAAACACGCCAGACACCAGACCACTGAACGTCAGTTCAGCCGACTTGGCTGACTCCGGGTCCAGATTGTCATCACCGTAGAAACTGTACAATTGGTACAGGTTCGGGGCTTTGAATGAAGTACCGTAAGACGCTTTGACCGTGAGAAAGTCGGCAAAATGATAACCAGCGCCCAGGTTATAAGTAGATTCACTACCAAACTGTTCGTTATCGTCGAGACGGGCAGACACTTCACCAAACAGTCGATCGAAATCAGCCGCCAGCACGCCGTAATACGCCCAGTTATCACGCTGATGTTGTCTATGGTTCGACTTTTCATCCAGTGATTCATCACGCCAGTCGATCCCTCCCGCCAGCGTCAATGCTTCGGTTAACTGATACTGAGCGTTCCATTGCAGATTAAACTGCTCCATTTCATCACGGGTACTACCGACACCATTTTTACCGCTTGCTTTGCTGTAATTCCATTCTTCCTGATTCTGCCAGTTAAATGACAGCTGCGAGGCCAAGGCCGCACGCTGAAACTCTACCCCCGCCGCGGCAGCGATATTGTCAACCTCAGCCTCTTTGCGATCGTAAGATGAAAATGACTGATAAATGTATGACCCGTCATACTGAGAAACATTGTCAAACGCACGCAGATTGGCGAACGCTTTCCATTCCGGTGTCAGTTGATGAGAATACCCCACCAGACCATTACGCGACTTAAAGCCATGGCGATCGCCATCATTAAGTCCGGCTATCGGATGGACATTGTAGCCCTTGTCACTGTCATAACCGAACGCAGCATTCAGGTGGCCATTTTCTCCGACCTGCACACCCGTGGTCGCGGACAGCTCCTGATAATCCAGGCTGCCCAAGCCCGCTGCAACTTTGGTGCTCTGGTTGGTTTTCGAATTCGCCAGCGTGATGATGTTGATCACCCCACCAATGGCTTCCGAGCCGTAAACCGACGCGCGCGCACCGCGCACATATTCGATCCGCTCGACAAAGTTGATCGGCAACTGGCTGAAATCAATGCTGCCTTTCGCCGCACGGGCAAAACGAATACCATCGATCAGCACCAACACCTGATCGGAATTGGCGCCACGGACGAAAATCGACGCGTTCTGGCCTCGTCCGCCATTTTGCGAAATCTGGATACCTGTCAGACGACGAAACACATCGGTCAGGGATTTGGCCTGAATGCGCTCAATGTCTTGTCGGGTGACGACTTCAACCTGAGCGGTCAAAGACTGGGAATTTTGCTCAAAACGGTTGGCTGTCACGACCAGCGTGTCAGTGTGAGAAGCGGTTTCCTGAGCAACGGAAATAGAGGCGTGCGTAAGCAGCGATGCCACTGTCACCGCCAGAAAAGATTTGTTCATTATTGTCATCCTAAGTCGCGTAAATCCTACCCGGCCGGCATTCCTATGCCGACCAGGCCGCTGGCAGGTCTTCGGACTCAAGAGCTAGGCTTTCACCACCTACTACTCCGACTTCCCGTTTTCGCCACAAAAACAGTGTCCTATGGAGGTTCGTTCTCTTTTACCGCTGCGCGTCAGTTCTGGATTCGCACCAGATTCCCTTTTCAGCCATCTATACCGCTAAATGGCACCAGCCTGGCGATGATACTATTAAGCTATTGATAGTTTGTCTAGTTAAAGATTGGCATAACCTATAGTTTTACAGCCAGTATAGACAGCAATTCATCAACGGCACTGGACATCAGATGTGGATTGAATAAAATCTGCGCTCTTTATTTTAATGCACCCGAAAAGGTAACTTCATGGCTTCTCTCGATGTAAATCCACAACGCTACCAGCAGCAGTTGGCCGAAAAAACCGAGCGTCTGACACACATGTTCGCCCAGTTCAATGTGCCAGAGCTGGAAGTGTTTGAATCTCCAGAGCAGCACTACCGCATGCGCGCCGAATTTCGCGTGTGGCATGAAGGAGATGATCTCTACTACATCATGTTCAATCAGGAGACACGCGAGAAATACCGTGTTGATCAGTTTCCGGCGGCCAGTCGCCTGATCAACGATCTGATGCCGCTGTTGGTTGACGCACTCAAAGACAACGATTCACTGCGCCGTAAACTGTTTCAGGTGGATTTTCTCTCCACACTAAGTGGTGAAATTCTGGTATCGCTGCTGTATCACCGCCAACTGGATGACGAGTGGACCCAACATGCCAAAGCATTGAAACAGCGTCTGAACGATGAAGGCTTCAACCTCAACCTGATTGGCCGCGCCCGTAAAATGAAGATCGTCCTTGACCGGGACTATGTGATCGAAAAGCTCGACGTGCACGGACAGTCCTACGTCTACCAGCAGGTGGAAAACAGCTTTACGCAGCCCAACGGCAAAGTTGCCGAAAAAATGCTGGAATGGGCGCTGGACTGCACTCAAGACAGCACTGGTGATCTGCTGGAGCTTTACTGTGGTAACGGCAACTTCTCTTTAGCTCTGGCTCAGAACTTTGACCGTGTACTGGCAACCGAGTTGGCAAAACCTTCGGTCGAGTCAGCACAGTACAACATTGCAGCGAATGAGATAGACAACGTACAAATCATCCGTATGTCGGCAGAAGAATTTACGGAAGCCATGGAGGGTAAACGTGAATTCCGTCGTCTCAAAGACAATGGCGTCGATCTCAAGAGCTACAACTGCAATACGATTTTTGTCGACCCACCGCGCGCAGGTATGGATGTAGACACCTGTAAAATGGTGCAAGGTTACGAGCGCATCATGTACATTTCATGTAACCCAGAAACCCTGAAAGAGAATCTGGAAATTCTGAGCGAAACCCACAAGGTGGCGCGTTTTGCGCTGTTTGACCAATTCCCTTACACCCACCACATGGAAGCTGGCGTACTTCTAGAGCGCATTAAATAAGGGCTTAAAAGAGTTTCAACCGTATCAGAAAACACTCTGGGTACGGCTTAGGGTACGGGAACAACGAGAACTCTCAAGCATTGTGTATAAGCATTTAGAGTCCCTTGGCATAAGCTGCCACTTAATTATCTTAAAATCAGACTCAAAGATATTAGGTGTAACGACAAATACAGGCGCAACCTCCGTTAAACATACGGAGTTGCGCCATTAAAAAGCTAAGCATCAAACGGAGAGCCCAAAACATTTCTTTTTTCAAAAATCCCTTCTAGAGCTGACACTGACTTTGCTGATAACTCCTGCGTAAAGAGAAGTGTAAGATTATGCTTTGCCCTGGAGCAACTCACATAAAACAAGTTTCTATTGCGCTCGTAAGTATCTCGTTTATTTGAAGGAAAACCACCTTTAAACCACTCAAGCATTTGGTTCCAATTGTAATGATTCCACCCCCTGCCGCATACAACAAGAACATTGTCGAACTGAGCACCTTTCACACCATGCTTAGTAGAAAAGGGAGTTTTATCATCAATGTATAAACCAAGGTTCACCACCTCAGAGTATTTGATGCTTCTAAACTTCTTAAGCCCACTCAAAAAGCTTGCTTCATCCTTCTCCAAGTCATCCTCTGGCTTATCAGTTAATCGCTGGAACTTATTTTCGGAACTTTCCACCTTGTCTGGAAGACTAAGGACTGGAGACTCCCTTATGTAATTCAACACCTCCGCCACTGTTCCTTCATTTCTAACGTCCAACAATCCCTGATAACTTTCTGACCACGCTT
>NZ_WXWP01000297.1:0-6506 GCF_009904765.1 Vibrio sp. V39_P1S14PM300 | reverse complement strand
CGCCTATCACGACCGCGATAATGATCTGCAAAATTTGAATAAAGCGAGGCATAGCGCTCTCCTGACGTTTTTAAATTAATCATTCATTATATAGACAAAAAGTGCAGCATACGCTGCACTTATGTCAAATGTTTGCTAGTAGAATCAGCATTTTGTCACAGTCTTCTGCTGAGTCGTTACTTTTCCATTTCAGCAATTTTGACTTTCCATGTGTCCGGGCCCACCTGGTGCGCGTTCACGCCCGATGAATCGACCGCAACGGTCACTGGCATATCTTCGACTTCGAATTCATAAATGGCTTCCATGCCCAGATCTTCAAACGCCACCACGCGTGCTTTCTTGATTGCTTTCGAGACCAGGTACGCGGCGCCGCCAACCGCCATCAGATACACCGCTTTATGGTTTTTGATCGATTCAACCGTCGCAGGGCCCCGTTCCGCCTTACCAATCATCCCCATAATGCCGGTTTTCTCGAGCATCATGTCGGTAAACTTATCCATACGAGTCGACGTCGTTGGGCCAGCAGGGCCGACCGCTTCATCACCTACAGCATCAACCGGACCAACGTAGTAAATGAATTTGCCTTTGAAATCCACGCCCTCAGGCAAGCCTTCGCCGTTGTCGAGCATGGTTTGGATGCGTTTGTGCGCCGCATCACGACCCGTCAGGATCTTACCAGACAACAGCAGCGTTTCGCCGGTCTTCCATTGCTGGGCGTCTTCAGCCGTGACCGTATCCAGGTTAACACGACGTGTGTTCGCCCCCGCTTCCCAAGTGATTTGTGGCCACTCTTCCAACTTTGGTGGTTGCAGATCCGCCGGGCCGCTGCCATCAAGCGTAAAGTGTACGTGACGCGTCGCTGCACAGTTGGGGATCAAACATACTGGTTTCGACGCTGCATGCGTCGGCGCAGTTTTGATTTTCACATCCACCACAGTCGTCAGACCGCCCAAACCTTGCGCCCCGATGCCCAACTTGTTGACTCGGTTAAAGATATCCAAACGAAGCTCTTCTTCCGCATTTTGTGGGCCGCGTTCGATCAGTTCCTGAATATCGATGTGTTCCATCAAAGACTCTTTGGCCAGCACCGCGGCTTTTTCTGCTGTGCCACCAATACCAATACCCAGCATACCCGGTGGACACCAGCCCGCTCCCATAGTCGGCAGTGTTTTTTCTACCCATTCGGCAATGTCATCGGATGGGTTTAACATCACCATCTTGGTTTTATTTTCAGAGCCGCCGCCTTTCGCCGCGATCTGAATTTCTACTTTATTACCCGGCACCATGTTGATGTGCACAACCGCAGGTGTGTTGTCTTTGGTGTTGATGCGTTTACCAGCCGGATCCATCAGTACCGAGGCACGCAGCGGGTTATCCGGATTGGTGTAGGCCTGACGTACGCCTTCATCAACCATCTGCTGGACTGTCATGTCCGTCGAGTCCCACTGAACCCCCATGCCGATGTTGACGAAACAGGTCACAATACCCGTGTCCTGACAAATCGGTCGGTGGCCTTCTGCCGACATGCGGGAGTTGATCAGTATCTGCGCGATGGCGTCTTTGGCCGCCTGGCTTTCTTCACGGTGATAGGCTTTTTCAAGGGCTTGAACAAAGTCGAGAGGGTGATAGTAGGAAATATACTGAAGTGCATCAGCGACACTGCTGATCACATCTTGCTTGCGAATTACCGTCATTGCATGCCTCATTATAATTATGCTTCCATTGTCGCCACTGACTTGTCATTTGGACGGACAGAAGCGCCAATCGGCGTGTGACTGCAACAAAACGACTGAAGTAGCGGCGTTAGATTCGGATATGATACTCTTGCTTTCCTCAACACGCCACGCAGTGATCGAACTCTTTGTCACAAATTAAACAAATGAATAACAACGACCTGAATCCCATTCAAACAAAAGCGGTCAGTTATGATACTGAGCTTGCTAAGCAACTGTTTTGCAACATCGAACATCAGCCTTGGGCGATGTTATTGCGTTCCGCATCCGAGTCGCATATTGACAGTCGATTCGATATTCTGGTGGCCTGTCCGGTGGCGACCCTGACCACCCGTCAACAACAGACCGAAATTCAGACGCCTTCCGAATCTTACCTCTCCAAAGCGGATCCTTTTGCCTTAATTCAGCAGTTGCAGCAACAGTGGCTCCCGGAGGTGACCTGCGATTTGGATCTCCCGTTTGTGGGGGGCGCTCTGGGTTATTTTGCTTACGATTTGGGCCGTCGCGTTGAGGTGATGCCAGAGTTGGCGGCGCGTGATCTCCACACTCCTGATATGGCGGTAGGCCTGTATGATTGGGCATTGATCGTTGATCATCAGCAACACTCCGCCTATGTCGTCGGTAACCAGGTAGAGCAGCGCTGGCAATGGCTGTGCTCTCAGCAGGCGAAAACGACTGACGCTTTCACCCTGACGTCCGGCTGGGCCTCCAATATGAGCAAAGCCGACTACACGAACAAATTCAACCAGGTGCAAGATTACCTGTTGTCCGGTGACTGCTACCAGATCAATCTCGCTCAGCGTTTTTCCGCCCGGTATCACGGTAGCGAATGGCAAGCCTACGACAAGCTAGAGCGTTTCAATCTGGCGCCATTTTCCGCCTTTATTCGTACCGAAAGCGGCGCCATACTCAGTGTCTCTCCCGAACGTTTTTTGCAAGTCAATCAACGTATGATTGAGACCAAACCCATTAAAGGTACTCGTCCGCGCTCGGAAGATCCACAAACCGATGCGGCCAGCGCCAGAGAACTGGCCGAAACTGAAAAGGATCAGGCTGAAAACCTGATGATCGTTGACCTGCTGCGTAATGACCTTGGCCGCGTAGCCAAGCCCGGCAGTGTGCATGTGCCCAAGTTATTTGATATTGAAAGCTTTCCGGCGGTGCATCACCTGGTCAGCACTATTCGAGCTGAGCTGGATCCGGCATATTCACCGACGGATTTGCTGCGCGCCAGTTTTCCTGGCGGTTCCATTACCGGTGCACCAAAAATCCGCGCGATGGAAATCATTGAAGAGCTGGAACCTCACCGCCGCAGCGCCTACTGCGGCAGCATCGGCTATATCAGTCGCCATGGTCGGATGGACACCAGCATCACTATACGCACTTTGGTAGCGGAACAAGGCCAACTGTTTGCCTGGGCCGGCGGTGGCGTGGTGGCTGACAGTCAGTGCGACGCCGAATATCAGGAAACACTGGATAAACTGAGCCGTATTCTGCCTGTATTAGCCAGGCACTGAGCGCGCTAGCGCACCCACTTACGTATCATCTTCTCCAGGTCTGCGGCCGTGTAGGGTTTCGTCAGAATATCGTTCATGCCGCAGACGATGCACCGTTTCCGCTCTTCCAGCGTAGTTCCGGCCGTAATCGCTATGATCGGCATTCCATAACCCAAACTGCGCAGTCGCTCTGTCGCCTCAAAACCGTCCATTTCAGGCATCCGACAATCCATAAAGATCAAATCGTAGCGATTGCCTTCCACCGCCTGAAGCGCTTCCAGTCCGGTGAAGCTGGTGTCGGGCGTGATGCCGAACTTTTTCAGCATCTCCTGCACGATGATCTGATTCATACGGATGTCATCAACCACTAACACTTTCAGCTCTGACAAGGGTTTCAAGCGCTCGTTGAGTTGACCTGATTTGTTGTTGCGCTTGACTGGCTTGCTCCCCCGGCGCAGCGGCAGCAACACCCGAAACGTCGAGCCGACATTTTCGACACTTTGGCAGTCCAGTTGCCCCTTCATCAGCGAGACCAGATTGTGACAGATCGCCAGCCCTAGTCCTGAGCCCTCATAATGACGTTTGGTCGAACGGTCAGCCTGCACGAAGGGATCAAACAAGGTTGCCAGTGCCGAAGACGGAATGCCGCCTCCCGTGTCCTGAACCTGAAATTCCAATCCGTCATCGGTGTAGCTCACGACCAGCTTGACCATGCCAGTATGAGTAAACTTGATCGCATTGCCGATCAAGTTGACCAGAATCTGGCTGATACGCTCTTGATCGCCCATCAGATACTGTGGAATGACGGTACGTTGTTCAATCACAAACTGAATCGCTTTCTCGGTCGCCTTGGGTGTGAAGATCCCCAGCATGATCCTTTCCAGATCGTGCCAGTCAAACGGCGCCACAATCAGCGCCATCACTCCGGCACTGATTTTACTGAAATCGAGCAGATCATTGATGATGACCCGGAGCAGCTCGCCAGAGTGCACCAAATTGCTCAAAAACTGCTGTTGATGACTATCCAGAGACGTACTCGCCAACAGTTCAGCGTTGCCCAATAGACCATTTAAGGGTGTTCTAAGTTCGTGATTGATCATCGCAACGAATTCTTTTGTCGCTCGCTCGGAGGCTTCCGCACGCTGGCGAGCGTCTATGGTTTCTTCCGCTCTGATTTGCCGGGTCAGTGCGCTTGCCAATAAATCTCTGACCAGCAGCATCTGCTCTTCAATGTATTCCCACTCGACCATGCCATGCTCAACTTCAAGCAACAACGCGCCAACGGATTCGCCATCAACAAGCAAGGGCAGACTCAGAAAGTTGTCATGCCAGCACACCAAATGGAAATGATGAATTTCCCACTGCGGCATTGAATCCCCGAACCATGACGAACGAATGCTGTTCAATAGCCCCGAGTTGAGCGATAACCCGGCTCTCAATATAACGGAAGCATGCCTGAGTCGATCCAGTAGTCGGTTGAGCAGGCGATCATCAAGAGTATGGGAGAGAAAAGCACTGCCAAACTGGATTAAGGCCTGATCAACCTGATGGTTAAACTCCAGCTTAGAAATGTCGTGTTCCGATTTCAGTTCAAGGTGCGTCAGCGCAACGCTGAGTTTCTGATTGAGTCGGTAAAGTTCCAGACTTTTTTGCTCAAGCAGTTGTTCCGCTTCCTGACGGGCGGCTTTTTCTCGGATGAGTTTACGCTGTAACGCCGAATCTTCAGACATGGTTTTAAACCAAAGTCAGAGCAAAACGCACATGGCTGGGAGCGGATTGCGGTGTCATGACAATATCGACACGCTCTCCAAAATGGGCAGCGCACCCTTTGATCAACCCGAAACACACGTGAGCCAGGCAACGGGCGCTGCGATAGTCGAATTCCATATAGCTTTGCGACTCACTGATAAACTCAAATCTGGGTGGTTTCGCATCCGGGTACAGTTTCTTCACTTCCAGATGAATGTATTCTTCGACATGACGGATAAAAGCGAAACAAGAGGAAAAGTGCGGAGTGCTGACATTGGAAGGCAGGCTCAGATACAGGTTGTCGAACGCCGCCCGGCCAAAAAGCTGTTGCAGTTGTTCAGCGGAAACACCGGTCACTTGACTGAGATTCTGAATCAGCCTGACCAACTCCCGGTGATCGTAACTGCCAACAGAGGTATATGCACCCGGGTTGGCTGACATGCGGAGGACGGTGTCCAGAACCTCTAACCCAAACTTCTCTTCGACTAAATCCATGAACTCAGTAAAAATAATGCCTTTCATCTTTATGAGCTACCTTTATTATTAGCTAGGTAAAGCATGATCGAGAACTTCGGCTTTTTCAAATAATTAGCCACGGCTTTATGGTGTTCATTCATATTATGCACCGCGTAGCAAATCATGATTTTCAGACAGGAGAGCCAGTGAAACTGACCAGAAGCACATTAATGCGGAATTTCCAATTGCAACGCCCTGCCCGTTATCACGCAGAAGCGCTGCGCAGAACCGAACACCTGCGTTCAGAACACCTGCGCGAAGCGGCCGTGCTCATCGGCTTCATTGAACGTGATTCCGGCCTCAATGTTCTGTTTACCCGTCGGGCGATGCATTTGCATCACCACCCGGGGCAAGTCAGCTTTCCTGGCGGGAAAAAAGAAACGGATGATTTGTCGGTGTATCACACAGCAATACGCGAAACCTTTGAAGAAACAGGCATTCGTCCTGATCAAATTGAAATATTCGGCCATCTGCCTGAACTGGCGACCATCAGCCGTTTTGCTGTCACCCCGGTACTGGCGTTTATTGATCAGGATTATCAGTTGACGATCGATAAAAACGAAGTGGATGAAGCATTCGAAGTCCCCGCGGATTATGTGCTCAGCAAAACCAATTTATTTACCCAAACGTTTCAGATTAAAGACACGGCTCATCGTATATTTGCTATTCCATATCAGCATCACTTTATATGGGGCATGACCGCGCAAATCATTCAGGCCATGCAAAAACAGATCGCTTAGGAAATGAATATTCAACAGATCTCATTTGCTATGGTTCAGATTAGTTTTTCTCACCCCTCAAAAAGAAAATCGGTTGCGATCACACTCATCAGAATAAATTATCAACCAGATTAGTTTTTCTAATTCCAATCATTAGCAATAATCATGTGTGGCACGATATTTTCGTGATAAAACGCCGGTTTTTGACATATCATTCAATAAGCGCGGGCGATACATGATTTAGATCTATTTTTGGTGCAACAAAATCTTGCAAAATTGCGCCCGACTTATTT
>NZ_WXWP01000324.1:0-6608 GCF_009904765.1 Vibrio sp. V39_P1S14PM300 | reverse complement strand
ATCCAGACTTTCTCTTTTGCCCGAGTCATTGCAACGTAGAACAAGCGCCGCTCTTCTGCGTGCGGGAAATCATCATCCGACTTGGTCAACGCCGCATCCAGGTGCAATGATTTCTCTTTGGCCGGGAATTGCCCTTCATCCACCGAAAGAATAATCACGTAGTCAGCCTCTTTACCCTTACTTGCATGGCACGTCATGAACTCTATCGATAGCAACCCATAGTGTTTTTGCCAGTCTGCCAACAACTCCGGTTTGTGGTAATGATTACGACCAAGTAACAACACGGTTTTCTTGCCTTTTGCGCTTCGATTCAGTTGGTCCAGAATCTTCTCAACATTGTTTGACGGTGCCGTATAGACTGCCTTGGCTTTCTGCTCCTTGTGACTGCGTAGCGCTTTTGGCAACTGAGCCGGGTTAGCCTGAATAAACTGATTCGCGACATCACCAATTTGGTTATTAAAACGGTATGTCGTATCCAAATAATGCACCGTCGAATACGGGAAGCGGTAATCGAAGCCGGTGGTCAGGTCGACATCAGAACCGGCAAACTGATAAATAGACTGCCAGTCGTCACCAACGGCAAACAAAATACACGGCTCTGTGTCTTTGCCTTTTTCACACAAGGCTTCAATCAATTCAAGTCGCTCTGGTGAAATATCCTGATACTCATCAATCATGATGTATTTCCACGTTGGACGATAACGCCCACGTTTCACATACTGAGTTGCACGGCGAATCATGATGTTGAAATCAATCTGGCCCGTCTCTTTAAGCATTTGTTGCCAGGCTTGATAGCATGGCCATACCAGGGATAATTCGCTGTTTAAGCGCGTATATTCCGGATGGCTGACCAGTTTTTCTTGCAGATCTTTCTTGGTCGCGCCCATTGCAGCCAATTGCATCATCTGTTTCTCCAGCCAGGCGATCAATTTCGGGTTCTCGACCTGACTACCCAGCTCGTCATCACCAGCCAGATAAGCAATAGGCCATTGAGAGAGATGCTTCTGCCAGCGTTTAAAATTGGTTGGCGTCATCCAGTGCTTCTTCAGCCAATCGATGCACCAAGCTTTTCGCTGATTATCATCCACAGCCAGAGGGGAAACCACCACGCTCGTTTCTTCAACCTGATTCAGTATCTTAAGGCCAAGTTGGTGGAAAGTATTCACGCTGATACCGTCGGTAGACATACCGAGTTTATCGTCTAAACGCTGCCTCATTTCTTGCGCAGCATCACGGCCAAACGCTACCATCAGGATATCTTCTGCCTGTGCCAAGTGGCTTTGTAACAGATAAGCGACCCGTGCAGTCAACACACTGGTTTTGCCAGAACCGGCCCCCGCCAGAATCAAGTTATTATCGTCGTTCAGCAACACGGCAAACTGTTGAGACAGGTTAAGTGGTGAAGACTCCAGTTGCGAAAAGAGCACTTCCCAATTGGGACGCTCATTTTCAAGCCAAGTGTGGTTACGCTCTGATAAGGTTTCATCCGTGTCTTCAAGCCAGGGCGTCAGAGCAGCCATACGCTCCGGCATTCTCTGACATGCTTCAGCCAGAGACATATGCATACCGGTCAAATTTTGATTCACGGTATCAATCCAGCGTCCAACACTCGAATGAGAAAGGAACGACGGCAAACGGCGTAGACGCGTCAGCTCTTCTTCCCATTCAGGGAGATGTTGTGACAACTGACGACACTGTTCATTGTGCCAGTGTTGGTACTTGGCTACCGCATGGCGGGCAAACTCTCGGCACTGACGCCAGGGCAATCCCTGTACGACCCAGGCACGTTGCACTCCGGTCTCTTCATGGGCGAAAAATTTCATTTCTCCCCACAGCAATCCCCTTTTGAGCGCCACTTTTCCGTTCCATACATTGAACGGAATCCGCTCTTCACTCATCGCAGAAGATAAAACAATCAGCTCGCTGTCGAGCTCAACTTGATGATATTCGTTTTGAATAAGGTACTTTGCAGTCTTATTAGCACTTAGCTGCATTACTTTTTTGCCTGTCGATTCGGTTGCCGTCATGATATAACAATCAGGATCAGGGATGAAAATTTAATGTCAATATTTGCATTGACGATTATATCTACAAACAGTCTCATTTTTTTATCTGTGTCAGTATGTTAAGCCCTCAATACGGGTTATTGTATAGGTTAGAATTTTTCAAAGTTGAGCCATTGTGAATTTTACCAACCAGTTGCGCCTTTATTGGGCAAATAAAACCATCAACTACTGCCTGCTTATTCTGATCACTCTGCTCGGCGTTGTCATTCCGGCATGGCATTTTCAGCTCGACAGAGAAATCATCCCGCTCATTCTCGGCGTCATTGCGGCGGCACTGGCGGAGAGTGACGCCAGTTTCACCGGTCGTCTGAAAGCGGTCACTCTCACCTTTGTCTGTTTTGGTCTCGCGTCGCTTTCCATCGAAATACTGTTTAAGCTGCCTTGGTTATTCGCCGCTGGCCTTTTTATCTCAACCTTTGGTTTTATTATGCTGGGAGCCGTAGGCCCAAGATACGCCAGCATCGCATTTGGCTCCCTGCTGATCGCCATCTACACCATGTTAGGTGCCCATGAAAGCACCGACATTTGGTTTCAACCCGCGATGCTGCTGACGGGGGCAGCCTGGTATTACTTTGTTTCAATGATCTGGCATGCCTTCTGGCCTATGCAGCCAGTTCAGCACAGCCTGGCAAACGTCTTTGAGAAACTGGCCGATTATCTGGAGTCCAAAAGCCACCTTTTCCACCCCGTTAGCGAGTTGATTCCTCAGCCTCATCGTATCGCGGAAGCCAAGCTCAACGCTGCCACAGTGACCGCCTTGAACCAGTGTAAAGCTACCTTATTGAGCCGTTCAAAGCGTGGCCACGTTGATGGTGCCAGTGACCGTTTTCTTAACATTTATTTTATGGCACAGGATATTCACGAACGCGTCAGCTCCAGCCATTACCGCTATCAGGAACTGGCCAAAGAGTTTCAGCGTTCGGATGTGATGTTTCGTTTTGAACATCTGCTGCAAACGCAGGCTTTTGCCTGTCGCGAAATTGCGCAGTCGATTCGCCTCGGAAAAGAATACCAGCATATGAACGCTTCGGTGCTTGCGTTAGATGAATTGCAAAGCTCGATGACCTATCTGCAGGAACAAAAGAATCCGCAATGGAAAAGTCTTCTGGCTCAATTAAGCTACCTGTTCAATAACCTTGCAACGGTTGAAAAACAGCTCAACAACATCAACAACCCGGATGCAGAGAGTAAACCGGAAGAAGATGTACTCGATGACACCGAAGCGCACTCATTGAAAGCCATGTGGCAGAGAGTTCAGTCGAATCTCAACAAAGAATCCTTGCTGTTTCGCCATGCTCTGCGCATGTCTCTCGCGCTGACGCTCGGCTATGGCATTATTCAAGTATTCGATATCGACAGAGGATATTGGATCTTGCTGACTACACTGTTTGTCTGCCAACCCAACTATGCCGCGACACGCCAGAAACTGGTGGCCCGAATTGCCGGCACGCTGGCTGGCCTATTGATTGGGGTACCGCTGCTGACGTTTTTCCCGTCACAGGAAAGCCAACTGGTGTTGATCGTTCTCTCCGGCGTCATGTTTTTCGCGTTTCGTATCAACAATTACGGATTTGCGACCGGCTTTATTACTCTGTTAGTCCTGTTTTGTTTCAACCAGCTTGGTCAAGGTTTTGCCGTTGTATTGCCTCGCCTTGGAGATACGTTGATCGGTTGTGCGTTGGCCGTCGCCGCCGTGGTATCTATTTTCCCTGACTGGCAGTCGCGTCGGTTGCATAAGATCATGGCAGATGCGATTGGTGCGAACAAAGATTATCTGGCTCAGATCATCGGTCAGTACCGCATTGGTAAAAAAGACAACTTAACTTATCGTATCGCGCGTCGTTCTGCTCACAACAACGATGCCAACCTAACTAATGCCATCAGCACGATGCTGGCAGAACCGGGGCGTTACCGCGCGGCAGTCGACGAAAGTTTTCGTTTCCTGACATTGAACCACGCCCTGCTCAGCTACATCTCCGCTTTGGGTGCCCACCGCACCCGAATCAATGATGAAGCCATACATCAATTAGTGCTTGATGCGCATAGGGCCATTCACCGACATCTGGATATTCTTTACACTCAGCTCAATGATCACTGTGATACCTGTGACACCAGTGATATCGACGATTCAGGTCTGGAAAAACGTCTTTCTGAGTGGCGCGACGAAGATGACAGCTCCGCTCGCATGGTGCTACAACAGTTGCACCTGATCCATCGAATGCTGCCTGAAATGCATTCTTTGGCCAGCAAATTCGCGGTCCGCGTAGACTCTCCGGGATCAAACAGTTAAGCGACAGGATCTTGTCTCTCTCACGAACCTTTGACATTAGTTGACATTACTCGGACAAAAAAACAGCGTTCGATACCTAGTATTAACTCAATAGTCATTTATTTGAAGGTGGGAGCATGGAAGGAGACATCTCTTACTGCGGTGAATGTGTATCGCGACACCGACCGATGCTGGGAGAGAGCAAGATGAACATGCAACAGTTTGAAACGTTGAAGAATCAACTCAAAGAACTGACGCCGCAACAACTGAAACAACTGCAGTGTGAAATCAGCAGCAATCTGTCACGCTCTGACGAAGGCCTGCTGACTGACGAAGAAATGTCACTTATTTCCAGCTTGTTTTCCTAATCAAATCTACTAGTTTATCAGTAGAGAGAAGGAGTCACGGTCATGTCAGTGTCTGCGGTTTCAAACAGCTACCCTATCCTACACAACGCTTTTAAACAGGCGGATGAAGCTGCGGCTGAAATCAACTCGGTAACAACCAGCTCGTCAAACGCTCTTGAATTCAATAAAGTCGATACCAAACCAGTTGAAAAGTCAGATGATGACCTCGCATCATCGTTGGTTAAACTTAATCAGGCAGAACTTTACGGTAAAACCGGAACCACAGTTAGGCAACGTGAGCGAGAAATGATCGGCTCTTTGCTGGACGTTCACATCTGAAAACTTCACACATTTGTTGCAAAACGTATTGTGCCCGTTGTATTTCGTCGTCGGTTCTCTACAATCACGACAAAATCGATTGATACCCAGTTTTATGCCCAAATTTTCTTCTGGCATTGTTAGCCAAACCTCGCCGCTTGCTCCACATACTCAACCAAACCGTATTCACCAATCCTTACAGAGTCGGAAACATGAGCCTGAGCGTAAACTGTGCCCTAGCCCACTACTCTCCGATAAGCATTTGGAAAGACGTTGGCGTATATTGTCAGAATTAACCGATCAGACAGTATTACTGGATAGCTTTACCCAAGCCCATTACGACGCCTATCAGGGAAACATTGAGCATTTCATCGGCACGGTCAACGTCCCCGTCGGAATTGCCGGTCCTTTGCGTGTCAACGGCCTGTATGCACAGGACGACTACCTGGTGCCGCTAGCAACCACCGAAGCCGCCCTGGTCGCCTCTTACCACCGTGGGGCCAACCTAATCACCGCTGCGGGCGGCGCAAGTGCCATGCTGATTAACGAAGGGGTGAGTCGCACTCCTGTCTTTGCTTTCGACTCTCTGGCCGATGCAGGTCTGTTTGTCGCCTGGGCGGTCGCGCAATACGAACAGTTCAAAGAGATAGCGGAAGCCACCACATCCCATGGTCAACTCAAAGACATGAACGTCAATATCGAAGGCAATCATGTCTATCTGGTGTTTGAGTATCTGACAGGGGATGCTTCTGGTCAAAACATGGTAACCATTGCTACCAATGCCGTGTATCGATTTATTCTGTCACACAGTCCAATCGTTCCGGTGGAAGCGTTTCTTGATGGAAACCTGTCCGGCGACAAGAAGCCAAACGCCCATACTTTGCGTTCTGTGCGCGGTAAAAAAGTGTCTGCGGAAGTGATCATTGCAGCCGAATTGGTAGAGAAATACCTGCATACCAGCGTTGCACGCATGGTCAGCTTCGCCAATAAGACCACCGTAGGCGGACTCCTTAGCGGTAGTGTTGGTATCAATGCTCACTACGCAAACGCCCTGGCGGCGTTGTATATTGCCTGTGGTCAGGACGCCGCGTGCGTCTCAGAATCGTCAATCGGCATCTCACGCATGGAAATGAGACAAGACGGCGCACTCTATGCCAGTGTTACGTTGCCCAATATCATGGTCGGCACGGTTGGCGGAGGGACAGGATTACCGACACAAAAGGCGTGTCTTGATATTCTGGGCCTATCCGGCTCAGGCAACGCGAGAGCGTTTGCAGAAGTCACCGCCGCCCTATGTCTAGCCGGTGAACTCTCCATCGTAGGCGCATTCTGCGCGGAGCATTTTTCCAGAGCGCATCATAAGCTTGCCCGAGGCCAGGCCAAGTCTTAAGCCAGTATCGGGCTTCGTGATATTCAAGGATGAATGTCACCGGGATAACAAATCTTCATTTCCAAATCGCTTTGTCAGTGCAATTTCAGAGCTTTAGACATATATTTTGTGTAACGTCCCTATAAAAACGATTTCCTATGGCGTCAGTAACCCACTCTATCGATAAATTAATTAACCTGTTGAAACCTGGCATGCGGTTGTCGGCCAAAATCGAATTC
>NZ_WXWP01000042.1:0-6620 GCF_009904765.1 Vibrio sp. V39_P1S14PM300 | reverse complement strand
GTATATGGCAGGGGAATCTGCGGAGGTTCAAACTCCACTTATTGATGGTTTGGCAAGTGCTGAATCATGGCTGACAAATAACTCTGATCTGCTGATCCAGTACGGAGTTAATATCATTTCTGCACTGCTGATCCTGTTTATCGGTAACCTGATTGTGAAAGCAGTGGCGGGCAGTGTCTCTAAAGTCCTGAAGAAAAAAGACATGGATCCGGCCGTTGTCGAGTTTGTACATGGTCTGGTTCGTTACCTGCTATTTGTGATCGTACTGATCGCGGCATTGGGTCGTGTTGGCGTACAAACTGCTTCCGTGGTTGCGGTTATCGGTGCGGCAGGTCTGGCCGTTGGTCTGGCCCTGCAAGGTTCTTTGTCTAACTTTGCGGCGGGCGTACTGATTGTCGCTTTCCGTCCGTTTAAATCTGGCGACTACGTTGAAGTTGCTGGTGTGGCGGGCTCGGTGGATTCTATCCAGATTTTCCAAACGATCCTCAAAACACCAGACAACAAGATGATTGTTCTGCCAAACTCTGCCGTTATTGGTGGTGCAATCACCAACTATTCTCGCTACGACACTCGTCGTGTTGATTTCCTGATTGGTGTGTCTTACAACGCGGACCTGAAAAAGACCAAACAAGTGCTGCGTGAAGTGGTTGAAAGTGACCCTCGCGTTCTGAAAGATCCCGCAGTGAATGTCTCTGTGCATGCGCTGGCGGATTCTTCCGTGAACCTGGTAGTACGTCCTTGGGTAAACAGCGCAGATTACTGGGCAGTGTACTGGGACCTGACTCAAGCGATGAAAGAAGCGCTGGACGACAACGGTATCGAAATTCCATTCCCGCAAATGGACGTTCATCTGAACAAAGTCGACTAAATAGACGATGCATTAAAAAGCGAGGCTCCGGCCTCGCTTTTTTTATCTCTTTAGCACACGTTATATTTCATACAGTGGGTTTGGCAGCGCCTGTAAGACGCTGGCCAGCTCGTCACCGGAAATGCCAAAGGTCATGTCCGGATAGCCGGGGGTATAGAGCACCTGCGGATGCTGGTAGAGACGGGTATCGACGATCACGCTGACCTGTTCTGGCATCCCAAATGGGCACACAGCACCAGGCACACAGCCGAGCTCGCGGATCATTTCGTCATCGCTGCAGATGGATGGACGCTTGCCCGTTGCAGCCTTGATGGCTTTGGTGTCGAGTCGCGAGTCTTTGTCGGTCAGATACAAGGCGTAATCACCGCCTTTAAGTTTAAGAAACAGGCTTTTGCTGTGCGTGCCACTCCAGCCCAGTTCTCTGGCTACCCGCTCATCCGTGACAAAGTCCAGAATGGGTTCATGCTGCCATTGTGCATATCGGATGTTGAGCTGTGTCAGCAAGCCAACGTTGCTTTGATAGATCTTTTCCAGTGATGACATATTAACCCCAATATTGCGTAATCAACTCTTGGCTGAGTGAGGCGGCGATAAGCAGCATCATACCCGCCACCGCCAGATCAATTCCTTGCTTCACTCGCGGTTTTGATAATGTCGGCCCGAGTTTGGCGGCACCGATCGACAGGCTGTAGAACCAGACAAACGACGCGATGATGGTGCCAAGCGCAAACGCGATTCGATCATGCCCTGCAAATTGTCCGCCGATTGAGCCGAGAATCACCACGGTATCGAGATAGAGGTGCGGATTTAACACCGTTACTGCCAGAGCGCCGAGAATGACGGTGCGCCGCCCTCTGGCCATCGCTTCCGGCGGACTCATATCGTTGCTGCCTGAACTGAAAGCACTTTTTAGTGACAAGCCGGCATAGAGGGTAAGAAACGCAATACCGCCGAGCGTCACCAGAGTCAGCAGGGTTTCATTCTGCGATAACAAGGCACCACCACCGAATATACCGAGAGAAATAAAGAACATGTCCAGTACGCTACAAACGGTGGCTGTGGTCAAATGATGGTGGCGATTAATCCCTTGATTGAGCACATACGCATTTTGCGCGCCGATAGGAATAATCATGGTTGCTCCTAAGCCAAACCCTTGTAACATCAACCAAAAATTCACTTTTTTCTCCTTTCATCATGGTCTTTGTTGTGAATGCCTGCCACCTTAAACCGGATATCTTTATAAGTATAATTAATGATTTTAATCTATTATAAGTTTATCTAATTTGATGGGGGGCAGGGCCATGCGCGGGTTGGATTACAAATGGATAGAAGCGTTAGAGTCGGTGATCACGCAGGGCAGCTTTGAGCGAGCTGCCGATAGTCTGTATATCTCGCAATCGGCGGTCTCACAGCGTCTTAAGCAACTGGAAAAGTTTCTCGCTCAGCCAGTGTTGATTCGCGAGCAGCCGCCAAGAGCCACGCCGGTGGGAAAAAAGCTGCTTGGCCTCTATCATCGCATCCAGTTGTTAGAGAGTGAACTGATGCCGGAATTGACCAATCAGGAGCATGAGCGGCCGCTACCTGTGTCGATTGCAACCAATGCAGACAGTCTGGCGACCTGGTTGCTACCGGCACTGTCGCCAGTGATGAAACAGCGTCATGTCGAGTTGCATCTGGTGGTGCATGGTGAAGCCCGCACCATTGAAAAGCTGAAAAATGGCGAAGTAACAGGGGCCATCAGTCTGGAAGCAAACGCGTTGCCGGGTTGCAATGCGGTGTACCTTGGCCGGATGGACTATGTGTGCGTCGCCAGTCCGGAATTCTGTCATCGCTACTTTCAAGCGGGGGTGAATCGGGAGACGTTACGCCGGGCGCCGGCGGTGTCGTTTGATCAGCACGACGATCTGCATCATCAGTTTCTCAACCAGCACTTTAATTTGTCGCCAGATTGCGTCACCAACCATAGAGTGGCCAGCTCAGAAGCGTTTGTGAAACTGGCGTTGTCCGGGGCGGCGTATTGCCTGATCCCCAAATTGCAGATTCTGGATGAGTTGCAAAGCGGCGCGCTGGTGGATTTGATCCCGGGCTTTTTGATCCCTTACCGGATTTACTGGCATCACTGGCAACTGGAAACCGGGATCCTGCAAACCATCTCGGAAGCGATCACCGGCTACGCAGCGCAGATTTTACCCAGATAGACGTCGGTCAAAGTTGTGTCAGATCGTCGTTTAAAAGCTAGTCAATCCGGAGTAAAAAACTATGATGTATGGGAATCAGTTAGATAAGGTGAACGTATAACTATGAAGATGGTATCTCGCTTTGTACTTGTGATCTCCGGATTGTTCAGTGCGGCAGCGTTGGCGGAAGCGCCAGGCTTTCCCCATCTAGTGACCACAGGTTATGGAGAAATTGTAGCCAAACCGGACATGGCAGAGTTTTCGGTACGAGTGGTGGAGTCCACTATGACCGCAGAGCAGGCGAAGCAGGCAGTCGATAAAACGGTCGACAGCTATCTCAAAAGTCTCGCCGATCTGGGGGTGAAGCCCGAGAGCATCAGCAGCTCGAATCTGTATCTCGCACCTCAGTACCACTATCCAAAATCGGGTAAGCCGGAGTTAGTGGGCTATCGAGCGTCGCGCAACATCACCGTGACCGTCGATGACCTGGCCAATTTAAATCAATATTTGGATCTGGCACTGAGTGACGGCGTTAACCAAGTGGATCAGATCAAACTCAAAGTACGCGATGAGAGCAAATATCAGGCTCAGGCGCGTCAGGCGGCGATTAAAGATGCCATGAACAAAGCCGCGTCTTTGGCGCAGGGCTTTGATAAAAAACTTGGTGATATCTGGCGCATCGATTACAACACGCCGAATGTCCAGCCTGTGCTGATGCGCTCGTTGGCGATGGATTCCGCGCGCAAAGAATCGAACTCGTACCAAGACTCGACGCTGGTGATCCATGACCGTGTCGACGTCATTTATAAATTAAAAGATTAACTTCTTACCGGGTACGATTTAACCCTACAGTTTTTGCTGGAATGAGAACCCACTATCAGTTTTGACGATTGATAGTGGGTTTAATTTAGACACCGATTCCAAGTAGTATAATCTTTTCCGTTTTTGCTGGAAGAGACGATAGCGTAATGAAGTACACCAAAATCGCAGCCTATTTGCTGGTGACGTGTTTTGTTTTCGCCGTCATTGTTTCCGCCTACTACTATCATCGCTACCTGACACTGCAACACAGCGTGGTGGAAAAAACCGCCCAGGACGCCCTCAATCAACTGACGTACAGTGAACGGGAATACGACACCCTCAAAGGGCAGTTGCGCTCGACGGTCAAACTGCTGGCCAACAGTCAAAGCATGTTTGATTACGCGATTTTACCCAATACTGAGCACCGCCAGGTGCTGGAGAATATTTGGGAGTCGGTGGCCACCAGTCAGAAATGGTATAAGCAGATTCGCTACATCAGTCGCGCCGGAAAAGAGCTGATCGATGTGGGCTACACCCGCAACCCCGGACATTCTTTTGTGCGCAACGCACTTCAGAATAAAGCCTCCCGTGATTACTTCAAATATGCTCAGTCGCTGGAAGCCGGTGAGGTGGCGCTTTGGGGGATTGATCTGGAAACCCACGACGGGGAATTGGTCGTGCCCTATACGCCGGGGTTGCGTCTGATTTCTCCGGTTACAGTATTGGGGAAACGCATGGGCTATCTGGTGCTCAATGTGGATGTAAGCTATCTATTTTCACGCATGAATTACTCCCCGGACAGCGACTTCAATCCGGAATTGCTGAATCAGCAAGGCTACTACCTGTCGAGTGACAACAAGAGCAAGTTGTTTGGTCATATCCTGAGCGAGCGTCAGCAGTACAATGTCGCCAACCTGTTTCCCGCCGTGTGGCAAAAGATGCAACAGCAGCCCTACGGCTACGCCAGAGAGCAGGGCGGGATCATCGCGTTTCGTCGGATTGAGCTGGTGCCGGGCAACAGCATGTATCTGATGGCGCATGTTGATCGGCAACAGATCCTGCAACGCCATGCGCGTGACTTTGACGACTTATTGCAAGAAGCGATTTTTGTCTTGATGATGGTGCTGTTTTTTGCGCTGCCCATCGCTTCGGTAGGGTTGCATTACCACCGGCGTAACATTGAAAGCCAGCTTGCCCGTGCCGCACTGAGCGGCATGTCCGCCGTGATGATTTCTGACGCGCACCACAGTGTCATTATGACCAACGATGCGTTTACCAAACTGACCGGACGTACACAGAAACAGGTGCAGGGACGCAATGCGCTCAAAGTGTTGTTTGGTGAAAAGCGGTTGGAGTCGATGCTGAAAATTGTTGACCGGGTTGGCCAAGAACGCCGCTGGGAAGGTGAAGTGGAGTTTGATATCAACGATCAGCCAGGGCCGGTGACGGCCATCATGCGGGTTCAGGCGGTGTTGTCGGAAAACGGCAAAATCAGCTATTACATCACCTCGCTGGTTGATATTTCCGATCGCAAAGCGCTTGAGTTTCAGCTACGTGAACTGAGTGAGAAAGATGAACTGACCAAGTTGTGGAACCGACGTAAGTTTGAAAATGAGCTTAAGCGCCACGCTTTGATGGTGGAGCGTTACCCGGAACGCAATCGGGTGTGCTTAGCATTGATCGACATCGATCATTTCAAGCGCATCAATGATCACAAAGGGCACGATGAAGGCGATCGAGTGATCCGAGCGGTTGCAGAGGTCATGACAGACACGCTGCGTCAAACTGACTTTATTGCCCGGATTGGTGGTGAGGAGTTTGCGGTGATCATGCCGCACACCACGCTTGAAGAAGCTGAATCCGCATTAAACAGGCTCCGTATTGCGGTTGAGCTGGATGCGCGCATTAACACCACCATCAGCGCCGGGTTTACCGATCTGACTCACGATAATACTCGTTGTTACAAATGGGCCGATGTGGCGCTGTATGACGCCAAAGCGTCAGGCCGCAATCAGGTCGCGTACTGTTTGAGCAGCGAAGAGGTGGCGTAAAAGTACAGTTTGATTGCTCTGGCGGTTCAAGCGAGATCGAGCGCGCGCTCCAACTGCTGTTTATGATCAGTCAGTTGTTGCTCAAACAGAGCGGTCGCTTGTTCGGTGTCTTTGGCCAGTGCGGATTTCATCAAACGCTCATGGGTGTCGATATCGAGTCGGGGAGTGAAATGACGCTGATGCATGGCGTACGATTGATAGCGTTTAACCTGATTAAACGTCTGATTGAAAAACTCACACAACCGCTGCGCGCCCGCACCATCCAGCAGAGAGTGGTGAAATACCTGGCGGCGGTCTTCAAGGGAATGCCAGTCCTCATCGCTGTGGTTTTGCAAGCGGGACAAACGGTGGAAAGCGGTCAGTACTTCCAGCTCCCAGCTTTCATCGCCGTGTTGAATCGATTTGGCGAGCAAAATGCGCGATAGCACACTCAAAGTATCGAATAAGTCGCTCAGGTCGTTTTTGCAGATCGGGGCCACCCAGCAGCCTTTTTGGGGTTCTAGTGTGACGTACCTGGACCAGGACAGCTGGACCAGCGCTTCCCGGATCGGTGATGCCCCCACACAATAACGCTCCTTTAAATCGGCAACGACCAGCTTTTGTCCTGGTTTCAGTTCACCAGCCAGAATGTCCGTACGGATGATTTTTGCGATTTTGTCAGCTAACGTCGGGCTGGGCATACCGGCATTCCTCAAAATAAACGGTAAGTTAATGGTATGAGGT
>NZ_WXWP01000026.1:0-31300 GCF_009904765.1 Vibrio sp. V39_P1S14PM300 | reverse complement strand
GGCATATTGTGGTCAGACCACAAGGATATAATAATGAAAGTGATGTCTGCCATGTACCCAAATCTGTTACAGCCTCTCGACTTAGGCTTCACAACATTAAGAAACCGCGTGCTGATGGGATCCATGCACACGGGTCTGGAAGAACATAAAGAAGGGCTGCACAAACTTGCGGCTTTTTATGAAGAGCGTGCCAAAGGTGGAGTCGGACTGATCGTTACCGGCGGCTTTTCGCCCAATTTACGCGGGCGCCTGCATCCGCTCAGTGCCGAATTCAGCAAACCCAAACACGCGCAGTCACATAAAGTGGTGACAGAGGCCGTGCACCGCCATGGTGGTAAAATTGCGTTGCAGATTTTGCATGCCGGTCGGTATGCAATGCATCCGTTTGCTCAGAGCGCTTCCGCAATTAAAGCACCGATTGCCCGTTTCGCGCCAAGTGAGATGAGTACACGTCAAATTCGCAAAACCATCGACGCGTTTGCCAACAGTGCATCGTTGGCACAACTGGCCGGCTATGACGGTGTCGAGGTCATGGGATCAGAAGGCTACCTGATCAACCAGTTTATCTGTAAGCGTACTAACATGCGCTACGACGAATGGGGTGGCAGCTATGAAAACCGAATGCGTCTGCCGCTGGAAATTGTCAAAGCGATTCGTAAAGCGGTTGGCGAGGAGTTCATCATCATCTTCCGTTTGTCGATGTTAGATCTGGTTGAAGAAGGCAGTACCTTCGAGGAAGTCCTGATGCTGGCCAAAGGGCTGGAAGAGGCGGGAGTGACGATCATCAATACGGGGATCGGCTGGCACGAAGCGCGTATTCCTACCATCGCGACGCAGGTGCCTCGGGCGGCATTCAGTTGGGTGACCGAAAAAATCCGGCCGCACCTCAATGTGCCGGTTGTCACTTGTAACCGGATCAATACGCCACAAGAAGCGGAAAAGATTCTCTCCTCCGGTCAGGCCGACATGGTGTCCATGGCGCGGCCATTCCTCGCGGACGCGTATTTTGTGGCGAAAGCCGAAAAGAACCAGTCCAATCTGATCAACACGTGTATCGGTTGTAATCAGGCGTGTTTGGACAATGTATTTAAAGGCCAGCGTGCCAGCTGTTTAGTCAACCCGATCGCTTGTCGTGAGACCGAGCTGGTGATCACGCCGAGTGACAATCCTAAAACCATCGCCGTGGTCGGCGCTGGTCCGGCTGGGCTGTCCTGCGCGACGACGCTGGCACGCCGCGGGCATAAGGTGGATTTGTTTGAACGCAATGATCGCATTGGCGGACAGTTCCGCTTGGCGATGCAAATTCCGGGCAAAGAAGAGTTTCGCGAAACCATTCGCTATTTTGCCAACCAGATCGACCTCACCGGAGTCAATCTGCACCTCAGTACGGACGCGACGTTTGATTTGTTGCAGGAGTACGATGAAGTGGTGATGGCGTCGGGCGTGGCGCCACGTAAAGTGACGATTGACGGCATAGACACACCGGAAAAAGTGGTCGATTACCAGACATTGATCAAAGAGAAAACCCCCGTTGGCGAGAAAGTCGCGATCGTGGGAGCCGGAGGTATTGGGGTCGATATTGCGACCATGCTAACGGAGCCGGCAGGTCACAACTTGGATGACTGGTTGCACGAATGGGGCATCGATAAGGAAATTACTCATCCGGGCGGTTTGTATCCGTACCCTCATTCACTCAGTGATAAAACCGTGTGGGTATTACAGCGGCGTAAAGGTCGGGTCGGCAAAGGGCCGGGTAAAACCACGGGCTGGATCCACAAACGTACTCTGGAAAACCGCGGGGTGAATCTGCTCGGTGGCGTCAGCTATGAAAAAATCGATCAGCAAGGGCTGCATATTTCGGTGGATGGTAAACCACAATTGCTCGAGGCCGATAAAGTGGTGATCTGTGCCGGTCAGGAGTCGGTTCGTCCATTTGAGGACCAATGGGAACAGATGGGTGATAAACTGCACGTGATCGGCGGGGCGGATCACGCCGGGGAGCTCGATGCTGTGCGCGCCATTCGTCAGGGTGTTGAGCTGGCCATCAAGCTCTGAGTTGTTGGTATGCTGACCAAGAAAAAGGCGCTCTGATGAGCGCCTTTTTTCATCGTGGCTTACAGGATAACGGTTTTGTTGCCGTACACGAAGACATGATCGTTGATCACTTTCGTCAGTGC
Source organism: Vibrio sp. V39_P1S14PM300 (assembly GCF_009904765.1). Lineage (NCBI taxonomy): Bacteria > Pseudomonadati > Pseudomonadota > Gammaproteobacteria > Vibrionales > Vibrionaceae > Vibrio > Vibrio sp. V39_P1S14PM300. The sequence continues at coordinate 29,123 of NZ_WXWP01000026.1, read as the reverse complement.
TTTGCTCAGCACCGTTTTCTCAACATCGCGGCCAGCCTGGGCCATGTCTGAGGCACTGAAGTTGTGATCGACCGGAATCACATCCTGCTTAATGATTGGACCTTCATCTAGATCGTTGGTCACAAAATGTGCCGTTGCACCGATGATCTTCACTCCGCGTTCGTACGCTTGTTGATACGGCTTCGCACCGATAAACGCAGGCAGGAAACTGTGGTGAATATTGAGAATACGATGGTGATAGCGCTCCACAAAGCCTGGCGTCAGTACCCGCATGTATTTCGCCAGCACCAGATAATCGGGCTGATATTGTTCGATCACCGCCAGAACCTGTTGCTCGTGTTGCTCGCGGGTCAGGCCATCGTGTGACACGCAGTGATACGGGATATCAAACTTTTCCGTCAGACTCTGGAGTTTGTCGTAGTTGCCGACCACTGCGGCGATGTCGACATCCAGGCTACCATCGTAACTTTTCATCAGGATGTCACCAAGGCAGTGAGCTTCTTTGGTCACTAAGATCACAATGCGTTTGCGTGATGAATCGATCAGTTTGCGCTTGGTGCCTTCAGGCAGCGCATGATCCAAATCGGCGAGGAAGGTTTGATCATTAAAATAACCTTCCAGTTCAGTACGCATGAAAAAGTGGCCGCTGGTGTTATCCACGAACTCATTGTTGTGGATGATGTTGAGTTGGTGCTTGTAACAGATGTTGGTGATTTTTGAGATCAGACCCGGGGCATCAGTGCAGTGGGTCAGCAAGGTTTTCTTTTCCATTGAGTACAACTTCCATGCATATCATTGTTATTTGTGGCCGCATGACAACGACAGTCATGCGGTGAGTTGATTTAATAAGTAATCGAATTTGGATTTGGTTTCAACAAAATATCCGTGCCAACCGTTTGCCTTGTGCCTGCGTGTGCCGGAGGCGACAACTCATACTCAGTCAACAGAGTATCATTTCGTCGGGTCGCAGTTTAGCCGGCGGCTTGGAGGCTTTGCTGATTGCAGGTCGCGCTGCTGGTGTAAAACTGCCATAATCGCTGCCAACTCGATTCACTGCACACTTTGTTATGATTTCAAAAGTCTTCTCCGCCACAGGCGCACTCGGCAAAGCCATTCCGGGCTTTCAGCCCCGTCAGGCTCAGTTAGATATGGCCGAAGCCGTTGCCCAGACCATTCGTGGCGAAGGACAACTGGTCGTGGAAGCAGGAACTGGAACGGGTAAAACATTTGCCTATCTGGTCCCTGCTTTGCTGAGCGGCAAGAAGACCATCATCAGCACCGGCTCCAAGAACCTACAGGAACAGCTGTTTCATCGGGATTTGCCTCTGATGACTCAGGCGCTGGGATTTTATGGTCAGGTGTCCTTGCTAAAAGGCCGTGCTAACTATCTGTGTCTGGACCGCCTTAGCCGTCAGATGGTTGAAAGTCATACGCCGCAGTCGGATCCAACCTTGTTGTCCCAATTGGTCAAAGTGCGTGGCTGGGCGTCGGAAACCAAATCCGGCGATCTGGGGGAGTGTGAAGCGATTGCAGAAGACAGCCCGGTGATCCCAACGATCACGTCGACCAATGATAACTGCTTGGGCAAAGAGTGCCCGAGTTATCAAGATTGCTTTGTGCTCAAAGCGCGTAAGCGGGCGATGGACTCTGATGTGGTGGTGGTGAACCATCACCTGTTTCTGGCCGATTTGGCGATCAAAGAAACCGGGTTTGGTGAGTTGATTCCTGAGGCTGACGTTTTCATTTTTGATGAAGCGCATCAACTGCCCGATATTGCCAGTCAGTACTTCGGTCAATCGGTATCCAGCCGGCAAATTCAAGAGTTGGCGAAAGACATTGAAATCGGGTATCGCACCGAAGCGCGCGATATGCGTCAGTTACAGAAAGTGGGCGAGAAGCTGGTGCAGACGGCCGGTGACCTGCGAATTTTGCTGGGTGAGCCCGGATTTCGTGGCAACTGGCGTGAAGCCTTGAACTCCGCGCCAATTGTTCGTGAGTTAGAACGGTTGCAGGATGCGCTCGACTTTGCCCTCGATGTGCTCAAGTTGGCGCTGGGGCGCAGTCAACTGCTGGATACCGCCTACGAAAGAGCGACCCTGATCAAAGCGCGCATCGACCGGGTGTGTGATGTGTCGATCACCGGCTACTCTTACTGGTATGACACGACGCCGCGGCATTTCAGTCTGCACATTACTCCGTTGTCGGTCGCCGATAAATTTCATGAGCAGATTGAACTCAAGCAAGGTGCCTGGATATTCACCTCTGCAACGTTGGCGGTGAACGATGACTTTGGTCACTTTACTTCTCGGCTTGGCTTGCAACCGGCGCAGCAGTTTTCGCTGCCGAGTCCGTTTGACTATCAAAGTCAGGCGAGGCTGTGTGTGCCGCGTTATCTGCCGGAACCCAACAGCCCTGGGTTGGCAGACAAACTGGTGAACATGTTGGCCCCGTTGATTGAGCAAAACCGTGGGCGGTGTTTTTTCCTGTGCACCTCTCACAGTATGATGCGCGATTTGGGCGAACGTTTCCGGGAAACCTTGACCGTGCCCGTGTTGTTACAGGGGGAGACCAGTAAGCAGAAAACGTTGGCAGAGTTTATGGAACTTGGCAATGCGTTGCTGGTGGCCACGGGCGCCTTTTGGGAAGGGATTGATGTTAGAGGTGATGCGTTAAGCTGTGTTATCATCGACAAACTGCCTTTTACCGCTCCGGACGACCCGTTATTAAAGGCCCGGATTGAAGATTGCCGCCTCAAGGGTGGCGACCCGTTTGCTCAGGTGCAGTTGCCTGACGCGGTGATCACCCTGAAGCAGGGCGTCGGGCGGTTAATTCGTGATAAGAGAGACCAGGGCGCATTGATCATTTGCGACAATCGCCTGGTGACCAGAGACTACGGCGGGATCTTCCTGTCCAGTCTGCCACCGATTCCGCGGACCCGCGATCTCGAAGTGGTGAAAGAGTTTCTTATCCAGATTTCAGATACCAACGAAGTATAATCAGAGACATTAATGAGCACGAAAATTCTTGCCTTGGATACTGCAACCGAAAACTGTTCAGTTGCGCTTTTAGTCGGAGACCAACTTTACGTACGCAGTGAAGTCGCCCCGCGGGATCACACCAAAAAAATCCTGCCTATGGTGGACGAAGTGCTTAAAGAAGCCGGGCTGACATTGCACGAATTGGACGCGCTGGCGTTTGGCCGAGGGCCGGGCAGTTTTACCGGTGTGCGCATTGGCATCGGTATCGCGCAGGGGCTGGCCTTCGGAGCCGACTTACCTATGATAGGTATTTCCACGCTGGCGGCGATGGCCCAAGGGTCGTACCGGGTGCATGGCATGCAGCAGGTAGCCTGTGCGATTGATGCACGTATGAGTGAAGTCTACTGGGGACGTTTTAGCCGTCAGGCTGACGGAAGCTGGAATGAGATGGAGCCAGAATGTGTGATTCCACCATTGATGCTGGCAGAGCAAATTCAGGCAGATGAACGTATTTGGGGCACCGCTGGCACGGGATGGGATGCATACGTGCAAGAGCTGGCTGCGATTGAGTTGCAACGTACTCCGAGTGAAGTGTTGTACCCGGATGCCCGGGATATCGCCTATCTGGCGACCTTTGAACTGGCGAAAGGCAACACGGTTGACGCAGAGCAAGCCAGTCCGGTGTATCTGCGCGACAACGTAGCCTGGAAAAAGCTTCCGGGCCGCGAATAATTCAGTAATGAGGCCACGTTGTGGCCTCGTAAAGGATTACCATGGTTTCAGTTAACGGTTTACCTCCTGCTTCCGTCCCCGGCAACCAACGGACCAATAAAGCGAAGAAAGCCGGTAAGAAAAATAACGTCAACCAGGCGCAGGGTAAAACACCGGCCGAGCAGACCAGTAAAGTTGCCGATGCCGTCTCTCACTCGATCCGCCAGGTTCAGCCGTCTGATGTTCACCAGGCGCGGTTGCAATACGATTTACCGGAAGGCAAAAGTCGGAAAGCCATGGAAGAGTACCTGAACGTTATGAATCAGGCCAAACGTGAGGAACTTGCCAGCCTGCTTGGGGTCGATATTTATATCTAACTGAATGATATTTTCGGGTGCGGCTGCCATGAAACTGTTTTCTCTGACCTCCATCTTTTCTTTCTCTGCCATCCTGTTACTGGCCGGGTGCGCTTCGTTACCCGAAACCCTCAAATCTGACTCGCCTCGGTTGATTTCTGATTATCAGGCGTGGTCGGTTCAAACAACGGCCGATGGTACACCTATTCGCCTTGGCGGCGTGATCGCCGCTGTCACGAACCTCGACAATAAAACTCGTATTGAAGTGGTGAACCTGCCAATCAGTGAATCCGGCAAGCCCGATATTGATAAAGAGCCACATGGCCGTTTTGTAGGGTACATTGATGGGTTTATCGATCCGGTGACGTTTGCCAAAGGCCGGATGGTGACGTTGTTGGGGACCTCACAAGGCACTGAGCAAGAGAAAGTCGGCGATTACGACTATCGTTTTCCGGTGATGCAGATCTCAGGCTACCACTTATGGCGTGTCGAAGAGCGAGTTGTCACCTATGATGATCCTTTCTTCTATCCGTGCATCGGCATTTACTGTCGACACCTTTATTATGATTACGGCCCGCGTGAGGGTAAGGTCATCAAAACCGTCAAATGAATTTCAATTACACCCGCTATGCGCTGGACTCGCTGACACTGGCGGCAGTGGAGAGTGGCGATGCACAAACGGCCGAACTGTCGGTCGTTTTTTTGCATGGCTGGCTCGACAACGCGGCCAGTTTTCAGACCGTCATGAATCATCTGTCAGCGCTCAACCCGAACCTGCACCTGTGCGCAATCGATTTACCGGGACATGGCCTGTCACAACATAAATCAGGTAGCAATTTCTACCCATTTCACGACTACATAGACGATGTTTACCAATTTCTGGCTAAGTTATCGCCAAACAGAACCTTGTTAGTAGGACATTCACTTGGTGCTTTGATTGCGAGTTGCTATAGTGCCGCCTTTCCTGAGCAAATCAGTGGATTGGTTCAGATAGAGGGCTTAGGTCCATTGGCGGAATCGCCCGACAACAGCGTCTCCCGACTGCGTAACGGGGTACTCAGTCGCCAGCGGATTCGACGCAAGCCACTCAGGACACTGCAGAGTGTTGATGAAGCCGTTCACCGGCGGGCCAGCGTAAATCAGATCGAGAAATCGTTGATTGCGCCGGTGGTAGAACGGAGTTTACACCAACAGGACGGGCGTCTTTGTTGGCGTCATGATACGCACTTACAGTGTGATTCTTTGTATCGCATGTCTCCGGAACATGCTCGTGCAATCCAGGCTGAGGTCCTGTGTCCTCAACTGGTGATCTTAGGCGAGCAGGGGTTCCAGCACTTACGGGCAGAGTCTGCTCTAAACGCTTCTGAAAAGACCAAAATCGTGACCATATCTGGTGGTCATCATTGTCACTTACAGCAGCCTTCTAGAGTATCTGATCTAATTTTTGGCTTAGTTAACAAAATTTAAACAAGTGTTTGAGTGTTTCGTGCTCAAGCGCTTTGGCTGTGATGTAATAGCAGAATAATAAAATGATGCTGTTGCACTGGGTTTGTGCACTTCTGTCCGCGTGCCTTGAGTGGCCATCTGACGCAAACCCCAGCCTAATAACGAGGAGTATCACAGTGGAAAAACCTTGGCTATCACGTTACCCAAGTGATGTGCCGGAAACTATTGATCCGGATAAATACCCGTCTCTAGTTGAGATGTTCGAGCAATCCGTTCAGAAATACGCTGACCAGCCAGCCTTTATGAACATGGGCTCGGTGATGACGTTTCGGAAGCTTGAAGAGCGCAGCCGTGCGTTTGCTGCTTACCTGCAAAACGAACTGAAACTAAAAAAGGGCGATCGTGTTGCACTGATGATGCCGAACTTGCTGCAATATCCGGTGGCGTTGTTTGGTGTGCTGCGAGCCGGTTTGATTGCCGTAAATGTGAACCCGCTGTATACCCCGCGTGAGCTAGAACATCAATTGTGTGATGCTGACGCAAAAGCTATCGTGATCGTCTCCAATTTTGCGAATACTCTTGAGCAGATCGTCGATAAAACGCCGGTAAAACACGTGGTGCTCACCAGTTTAGGGCAGATGCTGCCTCGTGCCAAAGGCACCTTGGTCGACTTCGTGGTCAAATACGTTAAAGGTATGGTGCCAAAGTACGATTTGCCCGGGGCGATTTCCATGCGTAAGGCGCTGCGTCAAGGGCGTCGTCTGCAATATGTTAAACCGTTCATGAGCGGTGATGACATTGCATTCTTACAATACACCGGCGGTACAACCGGCGTGGCAAAAGGGGCGATTCTGACTCACCGGAATATGGTGGCCAACGTGCTGCAGGCCAAGGGCGCTTACGGTCCGGTTTTGTCGGAAGGTCGAGAATTGGTGGTGACCGCACTGCCGCTGTATCACGTGTTTGCGTTGACCGTAAACTGCCTGCTGTTTATCGAAATGGGTGGCCAGAACCTGTTGGTGACCAACCCTCGTGACATTCCGGGCTTTATCAAAGAGTTGCAGAAGCACCAATTTACCGCGATCACCGGCGTCAATACCTTATTTAACGCCTTGATCAACAATGAAGACTTCCATGAGCTGGATTTCAGTAATTTACGTCTGGCGGTCGGTGGCGGTATGGCGGTTCAGCGTGCGGTTGCCGAGCAGTGGAAGAAAACCACCGGTTGTTACCTGCTGGAAGGTTATGGCCTGACCGAATGCTCGCCGCTGGTGGCTGCGTATCCTCACGATCTGACCGCGTACAACGGCTCGATAGGTTTGCCGGTGCCGTCAACGGAAGTTCGTATTGTCGATGACGAAGGCAATGCCTTGGCAAACAGTGAAACCGGCGAACTTCAGGTACGTGGTCCGCAGGTGATGCAAGGGTATTGGCAGCGACCGGAAGCAACAAAAGACGTGATCAATCATGACGGTTGGTTATCGACCGGTGACATCGTGAAATTTGATGACGAAGGCTTCCTGCACATTGTTGACCGTAAAAAAGACATGATTCTGGTCTCGGGGTTCAATGTTTACCCGAACGAGATCGAAGATGTGGTGGCACTGCACGGCAAAGTGCTGGAAGTCGCGGCCATTGGTCAGCCACATGAAGTATCGGGTGAAGTGGTAAAACTGTACGTGGTGAAACGCGACCCAAGCCTGACCAAGGAAGAGGTGATTGCGCATTGTCGTCAGCATCTGACCGGTTACAAAGTACCGAAACTGGTTGAATTCCGTGAAGATCTGCCAAAGAGCAACGTAGGTAAGATACTGCGTCGTGTGCTGCGTGAAGAGAACGATGCGAAACTGGCTAAAGCCGAGTAATTTCCCGTCGTAATCGTTTTTAATGCTAGAATGCCGACTTAATATGTCGGCATTTTTCTTTTCTCCCGATGAGAAAACAGAGCGAGAAGTTTGTGAACTATCAGATTATTACCCAAGTCAGTGAACTGGAAACCGTATGTCAGCAAGCGCGTGAGCGTGATGTGGTCATGCTGGATACCGAATTTGTCCGTACCCGTACTTATTATCCGCAACTGGGCTTGATCCAATTGTTCGACGGGGACACGTTGTCGCTGATCGATCCTGTGGCTCTGGAAGAAATGACCGCATTTGTGGAACTGTTGAAAGACGCGTCAGTCATGAAGGTTCTGCACGCTTGTGGCGAAGATCTGGAGGTGTTCCAGAATGCCTTTGGCTGTACGCCGGTTCCGATGATTGACACCCAGATCATGGCGGCGTTTCTTGGTCATGGCTTGTCAACCGGCTTTGCGACGCTGGTGGCCGAGTATCAGGGGCTGGAGCTGGATAAAAGTGAGTCTCGTACTGACTGGGTAGCGCGTCCACTGAGTCAAAAACAGCTAGAGTACGCGGCTGCCGATGTTTACTACCTCTATCCGCTGTACGACAAACTGCTGGCCGAAGTTCTGCAGGCCGGTTGGTGGGAAGCCGCGCAGCAGGAGAGTGATCTGCTGGTCCAAAAGCGCATCCGTACCGCGAATATCGACAACGCCTATTTGGATATCAAAGGCGCCTGGCAACTGCGTCCGAGTGAATTGGCTATCCTCAAGCCTTTGGCAACATGGCGCATTGAGTACGCAATGAAAAACGATCTGGCGCTGAACTTTGTGTTTAAAGACACGGATCTGCTGACCATTGCGCGGCTTGGTATCCGTAGCCCGCAGCGAATGGAGCAGGAAGGCATGGATCCTCGCTCAGTGCGCCGTCATGGCGGGCGGATTGCCGGGATCGTGAAGCGAGCGCAGCAGACACCTGCCGAGCAGTATCCGGAAAAAATTGAGCGCCTGATGGACTTACCTGGGTACAAACAGCTGTTCAAAAAGCTCAAGGATGAAGTAAAACACGTGTCACAAAATACCGGGCTGGCGAGTGAGTTTCTTGCTTCCAAGAAGCAACTGAATCAGGTCATCAGCTGGGTGTGGCGTAAAGAGCGTGATTCGGTGCGTCTGCCGGATGTGATGCAAGGTTGGCGTAAACCACTGTTTGGTGAAAAATTAGACTCTTTAATCTAGTCTAATCTATTGTCTCTTATAGAAAATTTGACGAATCCTTATCGCAAGCCTCATTTGAGTATGGTAAAAATGGGGTGATGCATTACATATGATAAGGATATCGATAAATGAAAAAAAACAGACTTGCCGGAGCGGTTTACGCCGCTCTGCTCTTGTCGCCGCTGCCAGTCAGCGCTGCAACCTTAGCCGAGGGCGACGTTTTAGCGAAAGAGCAGTTTCTGGTACGCGGCAATGGCGCAGAGCCAAGCACGCTTGATCCTGCATTTGTCGATTCTGGCTCGCCTGGGGATGTGATCGTTAACGACATGTTCGAAGGCTTGCTAATAGAAAATCTGCAAGGGGAAATTGTCGGTGGGCTGGCACAGTCCTGGCAAACATCCACAGACGGAAAGACCGTCACCTTCCACTTAAAACCTGCGACCTGGTCGGATGGCCAGCCGATCACCGCTGAGGATTTTGTGTTCGCCTGGCAAAGAGCGGTCGATCCGAGTACGGGAAACAGCACGGGCTTTAACCTGACGACAGCGAATGTGCTCAACGCTCAAGCGGTACTGAGCGGCGCGACTGACGTTAGCCAACTTGGGGTCGCAGCTCCGGATGCACACACCTTTGTTGTGACGCTCACACAACCAACGCCGCACTTTCTCAGTATGATGAGCATTAAAACGTTCGCACCGGTGCCCAAACACAAAGTCGAAAAGTTCGGTGAAAATTGGACTCGTCCGGAACACATTGTCACCAGCGGTGCCTACACTTTAAAACGCTGGGTGCCGAATGAGTATGTCGATGTCACCAAAAACCCACGCTATTACGATGCCGAACATACCTACATTGATGGGGTGCGCTATCTGGCGCTTTCTTCCCAGAATGCCGAGTTTGTCCGTTTTATGTCGGGTGAGATCGACATGACCAACCGGGTACAACTGGAATACTATCAGAAACTGAGCAAAGACAATCCGAACCTGATTCGTTCACTGCGTTTGCTCGGAGCGTACGTGTATGATTTTAATACGCAGCGGGCGCCGTTCGATAATCCGGATGTGCGTCGTGCCCTGAGTATGATGATCGACCGGGACACGTTGGTGGAGAAAATTACTGGTCAGGGAGAGCCGCCAGCTTATTCGGTGGTGCCGGACATTATTCCGGATTACCGGGCGGCGCAGCCGGAATTTGCGAGTTGGGACACCACGCAGCGTATCGAGACTGCCCGGGCACTGTTGAAAGAGGCCGGCTACGATGATAAGCATCCGCTGAAGATAACGCTGACCTATAACACCAGTGAAAATCATAAACGCATTGCACTGGCGATTGCGTCAATGTGGAAGCCGCTGGGAGTGAAGGTTGAGCTGAATAATATGGAGTGGAATGCATACCTCAACGCCAAATCGAACGGCGATTTTACGGTAGCTCGCTCGTTTGCCTTTGGTGACTTCGCGGAGCCGTCTGCGGTATTGAACAGTTTTCGTTGTCATGACGTGAATAACAGCACCCAATACTGCAATGAACAGGTCGATAAGTTATTGCAAAGTGCAGCGAAAGCCAGCGATCAGCAACAACGTTACCAGTATTACGAGCAGGCAGAACGGCTGATCGTCAATGACGCCCCAATTATTCCGTTACACTTCTATAAACACACCCGACTGGTGAACGCCAAGCTGAAGGGTTTCCCGGATAACAACCCGAAAGGCAATATCTACGCAAAAGACATGTATTTCGTTGAGTAATTAGGCGGGAATGACAGAGTGGCCAATAAAAAAGCAGGATGAATGACATCCTGCTTTTTCTTTTTCGTTGCTTGGTGCAGAGCAGAGCACCACCGATACGATTATTTTTCGTCGTCTGGTAGCTTAACGTTCAGCTCGAGCACGGAAATATCGTCATCTTTATGCTCAAACGACAGGTCGACCATCGACGGATCAACCGCGACGTACTTACTGATCACCTTAAGAATGTCTTCTTTAAGTTGCGGCAGATAGTTCGGCGCAGGATCGTTCTGGCTGCGACGTTCTGCGACGATGATCTGCAGACGCTCTTTTGCGACATTCGCAGAAGATTTTTTCTGCGGTCTGAAAAACTCAAGTAATGACATGTCGCTAGCCTCCAAATAGTCGTTTAAAGATTCCTTTCTTCTGCTCCGTCAGGAAGCGGAAATCCACCTGGCTGCCTAACAAACGCTCGACCGTATCACTGTATGCCATACCGGCGTCTGACTGCTCGTCAAACACCACCGGCACGCCTTTGTTGGAGGCATTCAATACTGCCTGGCTTTCCGGGATAACCCCGAGCAGCGAAATATGCAGGATCTCTTCTACGTCTTCCACACTCAGCATATCACCCTGAGTGACGCGGGTAGGGTTGTAGCGCGTCAGCAGCAGGTGCTGTTTGACGGGCTCAAGGCCTTCTTCCGCGCGACGTGATTTCGAGTCCAGAATACCCAGAATACGGTCAGAGTCACGTACTGACGAAACTTCTGGGTTGGTTGTGACAATGGCTTCATCTGCAAAGTATAGCGCCATAAGCGCGCCTTGTTCGATACCCGCCGGTGAATCACAAATCACGAAATCAAAGCCCATTTCATCCAGTTCATCCAGAACGCGACGCACACCATCACGTGTCAGCGCATCTTTGTCCCGGGTTTGGGAAGCAGGAAGAATGAAAAGATTGTCGTTGCGCTTGTCTTTGATCAGTGCCTGATTCAGTGTTGCTTCGCCATTAATGACATTGACAAAGTCGTACACCACACGGCGCTCACACCCCATGATCAAATCCAGATTTCGCAGACCGATGTCAAAATCGATCACTGCGGTTTTTTTGCCTTTCATCGCGAGGCCAGATGCGATGGCCGCGCTGGACGTGGTTTTACCCACCCCACCTTTACCTGACGTAACAACGATAATGCGTGCCATTATGTGTTTTCCTTATTTTCTTAAATGGTGAGCGTTTCGATATGAAGAGAGTCATCCTGGGTGGACACCATGACTTTCTTCTGCCAGAACTCACGTTCAATTTTGTCGCTGAGCCAGTAACTGCCTGCGATAGACACCAGCTCGGCTTGTAAATCATGGCAAATGATCTTTGCGTCTTTCTGACCACTTGCCCCGGCAATCGCGCGGCCACGGAGCGTTCCGTGGATATGGATAGAACCGTCGGCAATAACTTCTGCACCGGCACTGACATGGTTCATGACCACCAAATCGCCGTCTTTCGCGTACACCTGCTGCCCGGATCGGATAGGGGTACGAACTACTTTGGTAGGCGCCATTTTTGCTGGTGCCTTAGACGGTGATTTACTGGCAGACATGATGGCGAACCCGGAACGGGATGCCAAATTCTGCATGCGTTTGTCTTTACTGCCTGTGATCCCGACCGGGATCATGCCTGCATCGGTGATGCCTTGTTTTAATGCAGTGAAATCGATGTCTTCCTTCACCTGCTCAATATTGATCACCACTGGTGCTGAGGCGAAGAAGGCCGGTGCCTGCTCAACCTTCTCTTTGAGAAATTCAATGGTTTTTGGGACATCATTGTCAGAAAGATGCAAAACTGACAAAGTAAAGCTGCTACCTTTTAGGTCAGGGGAAGATGACATATGGCTACATTGACCTCAATAACTCATCGCCTCATAAGAAAGGGCGTTGCTTGGAACCTGGGTATTCATGTTATATTCCCCGCCATAGCACAGCAAGTTATGTTGCTGTCAAATGGTCGTTTTAGTTGCAATTTTAGCTAATTGTTTACGAAACTGAGACAAATACTCAGCCTTCGTGGCAAAAGGAACACTATGCTCTGTTCAATTTACAAAAGTTCGAAAAAAGAAGGTACCTATCTCTATATCCCGAAAAAGGATGATTTTTCACAGGTTCCTGACACTCTCATGCAGATGTTCGGCAAACCTGTTTTCGTGATGATGATTAAGATGGACGGGCGTCATCTGGCCCAGGTTGACATCGAAAAAGTGAAAGCGTCTATGAACGAAGAGGGCTTTTTCCTGCAACTACCACCGCCGCCAGAAAATCTGCTGGAACAATACAAAGAACGCAAAGCTCAGCAAAATAACAAAGGTTGAGTGACCAATAATTGCTCAAGGAGGGCAATTTGAAAAAACTATTGTCAGTCGTATTAGGTTTAAGTTTGGCGACCAGCGCAGTGGCCAACGAGCAAAGCTTTGAGCAGTACGTCGAAGGTCTCAAACAAGAAGCACTCAAAAATGGCATTTCTCAGCAAGTGGTTGATGATGCGTTCAAAAATGTTACGTACAAGCCACGGGCAGTCAAAGCCGATCGTAATCAGCCCGAAAAAAAACTCACGCTGGATGAATACATCCCGCGTGCCGTTCCAGCGTGGAAAGTCAAGCAGGCCCGTAAGCTCTATCAGGAGCACTACGCGGCGCTTAAACGCATCGGTGAAGAGTACGGTGTCCAACCGCGTTACATTGTGGCGTTGTGGGGCGTTGAGAGCAATTTCGGTAAGTTCACTGGGGGTTACAGCGTGATCGATGCGCTGTCGACCATGGCTTATGACGGCCGCCGTGAAGCGTTTTTCCGCAAAGAAGCGATGGCGGCGCTGGAAATCATTCAGCAAGGTCATATTAAAGCGGATGACATGAAAGGCTCCTGGGCGGGCGCGATGGGGCAATGTCAGTTTATGCCAAGCTCGTTTTTGTCGTTTGCGGCAGACGGTAACGGTGATGGTAAAAAAGACATCTGGGGAACGCAGGCAGATGTGTTTGCTTCCACGGCTAATTACCTCAGTCAGTCTGGCTGGGACGACAACTACACTTGGGGGCGCCAGGTCAAAGTACCGCACGGTATCGACAAAAGCCTGGAAGGGCGCGATGAAGCCAAAGGTAAGTATTTGCGGGAGTGGAGCAAGCTGGGCGTGACCCGTTACAACGGTCAACCACTGCCGACACTGGACAACGACATCAAGGCCTGGTTGATCATGCCGGACGATGAGAACGGCCGCGCTTATCTGGTCTACAACAACTACAATGTGTTGATGAAGTGGAACCGGTCGTATTACTTTGCCTTAGCGGTCAGCCATCTGGCGGATGCCATCATCTACTGATTCTTAGGGGCTCACTAGAGCCCCTTCATCTTTCTGAGGATATTGCCGTGCTTTCTGAACGAGCCGCCCAAATGGTGATTTTTGCTGCGCTGGTGAAACACCAGAGTTTTACGGCGGCGGCGAAGAGCCTGGGGGTGTCTGTTTCTCATGTCAGCAAACAGCTGAATGTGTTGGAAGAGTCGCTGGGGCTCAAGTTGATACAGCGCACTACCCGGACATTCACCCCGACTGAAGCTGGGCTGCAATTTCATCAGCACTGTGCTCGTTTGGTTGAAACGATCAATGCGGCTCAGTATGAAATGGAGAGTCAACGTGATGAAGTCTCCGGCCTGGTGCGGCTGGGAATGTCACAATCGTTCGGGACGTTACATATCATTCCCGCCATGGATGAGCTTCGCCAGCGCTACCCGAACCTGCAAGTGGAAGTCCATTTATTCGATTATCGCGTTGATATGCTCGAAGAGGGCTTAGATCTGTGGATTACCAATAACGAACACTTGCCGGAAGGGTACATCGCCCAGCGTCTGGCCGACTGTCAGTTTGTGGTGGCCGCATCGCCAGATTATCTGGTTCAGCACGACACGCCACAAACACCGGATGAGCTCGCGCAGCATAATTGTTTGATTTATCGCAGTTGGGAGCGTGATTACACCAGTTGGGCGTTTTCCCGCGCTGGTGAGGAACTGTTTGTCAAAGTCTCCGGAAACTATTCGGTCGATTTGGCCGAGGCGGTACGTGACGCTGCGGTTGCCGGATGGGGCGTGGGGTATCTGGCTACGTATCTGCTGCGCGATGAGTTTCGCAGCGGTAAACTGATTCAGTTGTTACCGGACTGGCGCGCCAGTCAGTCGATGCCGTTTTACGCTGTATACCCGAGCCGTAAGCATATGCCGAAAAAAACCTCAGCCGTGATCGAGTTTATCCGGCAGAAGATCGGTTCCCCCTGCCATTGGGATCAGAATCTCGCTGCTTATATCCGCACACCTAAAGTGTGATTTCTAGCACGATTATTTCCTGTTTCAGAAACATCTTTTCCATATGGAAATAGTCAAGGTGACGCAAACGTTTATCCTCATTAAATTCAAGTGGTTATGTTGCGTGGTTGAATTTTAATCTCCATCGAGTTTGATAGTCGTTAACATCCTTCGGTTGCGTTAATCGTTTGCCTGCATACAATCCGCGCCTTCCTGTTTCTTTTTTGGTTACCTTTTTATGAGTTCTCTCTTGGGTGTCGTGGCGATCTTCTTTATTGCCTGGTTACTTTCAACTGACAGAAAAAATATCCGTCTTAAAACCGTGTCGCTGGCGTTTCTGCTGCAAGTATTGTTTGCGCTGCTGGTGCTTTACATTCCGGCCGGTAAAGAGGCGTTGAATCGGGTGACGGAAGTGGTATCCGGTCTGATCAACTATGGTCAGGAAGGGATCACTTTCTTGTTTGGTGGCCTGGCAACGGGCGGCTTTACCTTTGCCATTAATGTATTAGGTATCATAGTGTTCTTCTCCGCGCTGATATCTGGTCTCTATCATCTGGGCATTATGCCAAAGGTGATCAACCTGATTGGTGGTGGATTACAGAAGTTTCTCGGCACGGGCCGCGCTGAGTCGCTCTCGGCGACTGCGAATATCTTCGTCGGTATGATTGAAGCGCCGTTGGTCGTCAAACCGTATCTGAAGCACATGAGCGATTCGCAGTTTTTCGCCGTGATGACCTGTGGTCTGGCTTCCGTCGCCGGAGGAACGCTGGTGGGTTACGCGTCACTGGGCGTCGAGCTTAACTATCTGATTGCGGCAGCCTTTATGTCAGCACCAGCGGGATTGATGATGGCCAAACTGCTGATGCCGGAAAACGGTGAGGGAGCCGTTGACTCTGAAGCCGACAATGTCGAGATGCCGCGTGCAACCAACGTGGTTGAAGCGATGGCAGATGGCGCGATGTCTGGCCTGCGCATTGCCGTGGCCGTTGGCGCAACGCTGCTGGCGTTTGTCAGTGTGATTGCGCTGTTAAACGGTATGCTGGGTTGGGTTGGCGACCTGTTTGGCATTCAGTTGAGTTTTGAGCTGATCATGGGTTACCTGTTTGCCCCTGTCGCCTGGTTGCTGGGGATCCCGTGGAGCGAAGCGATTACGGCGGGTTCGTTGATCGGCAACAAGATCGTCGTGAATGAGTTTGTGGCGTTTATTCAACTGATTGAAAACCGTGATCTGCTTAGTGAGCACTCTCAGGCGATCGTGACGTTTGCCCTGTGTGGTTTTGCCAATATCTCCACCATGGCAATGCTGATTGGTGGCCTGGGTAGTTTGGTCCCAGAGAAGCGCGCGTTTATCTCCCAATACGGTTTCCGTGCCATTGCGGCCGGTGTACTGGCAAACCTGATGAGCGCGTCGTTGGCTGGCGTGATTTTGTCTCTGTAAACCGCAGTTCAATATCGCAGTAATAAAAAAGGGTGACCGATGTCACCCCTTTGTTGTCTTTGTCACGATCACTTCTTGGTGTGGTATTGCTCACACGCCATCATGGTGTTTTCGATCAGCGTCGCGACCGTCATTGGGCCAACGCCACCAGGCACTGGTGTGATGAAGCTGGCTTTTTCACGTGCAACGTCGTACTCCACGTCGCCCACCAGTTTGCCAGACTCCAGACGGTTGATGCCCACATCGACCACAATCGCATCTTCTTTGATCCACGCACCCGGAATAAATGCCGGTTTACCGACTGCGACGACCAGAATGTCAGCCTGACGCACATGACCTTCCAGATCTTTGGTAAAGCGGTGACAGGTGGTGGTGGTGCAACCCGCCAACAGAAGTTCCAGTGTCATTGGACGGCCAACGATGTTAGACGCACCGACAATCACAGCGTGTTTGCCACGTAGAGGAATGTTGTATCGTTCCAGCAGGGTAACGATGCCCTTAGGCGTGCACGAACGCAATTTTGGAATACGCTGAGCCAGACGACCGACGTTGTAAGGGTGGAAACCGTCGACGTCTTTTTCCGGATGGATACGTTCAAGTACATGCGTGGTATCAATGCCGGCTGGCAGCGGGAGCTGGACCAGAATACCGTCAATCTCAGCGTCAGCATTGAGTTCGTCAACCAGAGACAACAGCTCTTCTTCTGTCGTGGTGGCCGGTAAGTCAAAGGATTTAGACACAAAGCCTACTTCTTCACAGGCGCGGCGCTTGCTGCCGACATACACCTGAGAGGCCGGATCTTCGCCGACCAGAACAACAGCTAAGCCAGGTGCGCGCAGACCGGCATTGGTGCGAGCTTTAACTCGCGCCGCGACTTCCGAGCGTACCGTTTGAGAGATTAGAGTTCCGTCGATATTTTGAGCTGTCATGACTTTCCTTCAAAAATTGGTGGCCAATATTTTTGCGCGCATTGTCGCAGATATCTTAATGAACATCTATAGGCAAACGTTTGCTTTGTTCTGTTTTTCGTCACTTGAGGGTGGCGTGTGGCTTTTTTAGGCACTTGAATCAGAAAGTTAGACAAAGCCATTGATTTAAGAACTGCAGCTCGTATAATCCTGTCCCTGTAACGCGCCCTTAGCTCAGTTGGATAGAGCACGTGCCTTCTAAGCATGTGGTCACAGGTTCGAATCCTGTAGGGCGTGCCATATTCTAAGGCCTCAGCTTATGCTGGGGCCTTTTTGCTTTCCTGTCCTAGAGCGGCCATTAAGATTTTATAAAATCGGCTAGTTCAAGCCTCTGAAAACACAATCCTCGTTTTACCAGTATCAGGTCTTGAGACCTAAAGTGTTGCTTTTTGGTACCTTTTATTGAGAATGTTAAAAATTTGTTTCTAATGCTTTTGTTGCAGTTTTACTGTGAGACGGCTGATTCGTTCTCCGCGTCAGTGCTTACTGGCCGTTCGGTAAGCGGGATTAATTTACGACAAAAGAAGAAACATAATGGAACTGAAAAAACTGACCATCGCCGTGGTAGCGATGTTGGCTGAGACGCACGCTTGGGCTGCGTCAGCGCCGACCCCACAACATAAACCACTGAACCTGGAACATCATCATGGCGTTGAAACCCATCAGGATGACCGTGCACCGACACGTCAGACAATGCAACCGCCTCAAAAAGCTCAATCCTTGCTGCGCAGCATGAGCGCTGAAGCGACGGTTGAATGCGATGTATCGGCGTTTGCCACTTCAGACACCAATCAACTTATCAGTGAAATTCGCACACAGGGTTCGCAGTGTGTCAACGAACTGTTCGGTGCAGACAGTGCCACTCAAGTCAGCGCATTCGACTCGAACAATATGTATCAGGTGGCCAAGTACACCACACAACTGGCCAAAAATTACCCGGGTGGTGGCAGCAGCGAACTGGAAGCGCTGTTTCTCTATCTGCGGGCCGGGTTTTACGCTGAGTTCTATAACGATGGGGTGACTCTCGCCAGTTGGGTGACCACTGCGGTGAAAGAGTCGGTGGATGCGTTTGTTGCCAGTCCCCATTTTTACGATAGCAACGATGCGCATGGCAAAGTGTTGGGTGAAGTGATCATCACCATGGACAGCGCGGAGCTACAACATGAGTACCTGGATGTGGTGACACAGTGGCTGACGCGCTGGAACAGTGATTATGCCCAGCACTGGTATATGCGAAATGCTGTTAACGGCATATTCACTATTTTGTACCGTGGTCAGTGGAACAATCAGTTTGTGGCTCAGATTGGTAAACAAACGCAGTTGGTTGAGGCTTTGAGCCAGTTTGCCTTGAATCAGTCGATGGTGGGTAGTGACTCGGAGTTCATGTTGGCAAATGCAGGGAAAGAGCTGGGTCGTCTGACCATGTACAGCAACACCTCGATACAGCCTTTGGTGAAACAGAAACTGACCCAACTGTTTGATCAGTATCCGATGTATGGCAGTGGTGATGCGGTCTGGCTGGGGGCGGCGGACGTGGTATCTTACTATGCGGATTGCAGTGACTACGGGATTTGCGGTTTTGAAACGCAATTGAAAGCGCAGGTTTTAGCGCAGAGTTATACGTGTAGCCCGACGATCCGCATTTTGTCGCAAGATTTGACGGCGATTCAACAACAGGCCGCCTGTGACAAAATGGGCTTTGAAGAGGGGTATTTTCATACCACGCTTGAAACCGGCAACCAGCCGGTTGCCGACGATCACAATACCCAGCTACAAGTAAATATCTTTAACTCCAGCGAAGACTACGGTAAGTACGCCGGGCCGATTTTTGGCATAGACACCAACAACGGTGGTATGTACCTGGAAGGTGACCCGTCTCTGCCGGGGAATGTGCCGAACTTCATTGCGTATGAAGCCAGCTACGCCAATCCGGATCACTACATCTGGAACCTGGAACACGAATACGTCCATTATCTGGACGGGCGTTTTGATATGTACGGAGACTTTTCGGCACCGACGGAGAAAGTGGTATGGTGGAGCGAAGGGGTGGCTGAGTACGTGTCCAAAGAAAAGGACAACCAGGCTGCGCTGGATACCATCGAAGACGGTTCGGTGTACACCCTAAGTGAAATCTTTGACACCACCTACGATGGCTTTGATGTCGACCGTATCTACCGCTGGGGTTATCTGGCGGTGCGCTTCATGTTCGAACGTCATCCGGATGAGGTAAACCTGATGCTGGCGGAAACTCGGGCTGGTAACTGGAGCGGCTACAAAACCATCATTGACCAGTGGGCTGCGCAGTATCAGGGCGAGTTTGAGCAATGGACCACTCAATTGGTTAACGGCTCGTCACTGCCTGGCTGTGACGGTCAGCCAACGGTTTCCGGCGGGCGTGTTACCGTCGGCGAACCTGTGTGTCTTGCCAGTCAGGACGTGATTTGGCTCAGCATCGAAGCCGTCAATGCCGGACAGTCGATTGCCATCACGACTGGGCAGGGCAGTGGTGACCTTAAGCTGGAATACAGCAATCAGGGCTGGCCGGACGGCAGCAATGTGGACGCGTCGTCGGATAACAGCGGTAACCAGGAGTGTATTGTCGTCAATAGTCAGAGCAACTATTGGGGTTACCTCAAAATCTCCGGTGCGTTCAGCGGCGCAGCGCTGGCTGTTGATTTCGATGCGACGTCCTGTCGTTAATCTGGTAACTGCAAAAACCCGGCATAGGCCGGGTTTTTTTATACTCAGGGTTACTGCAACCCGGGCCAGGTCGAACTGTTGATCGGTTTAGGATAACCGGCATCCACCTGGTCGGCCGAGATGCTGTATCTTAGGTACTGATTCCCTTCCACGAAAAAATACGCTCGAGCGTCGTTCCATTTCAGCGCCGCGGTAATTTTTCCAGCGTATGCCCCCAGCCCCGGCCATGTCGAGTCATTGACTGGCTTTGGATAGCCGCTGTCGACACGGTTTTCACTGAGGTTATAACGTAGATACGTGCCGTCGCGGAGGAAGAAATACACCCGCTCTCCCTGCCATTTTAGCGCCGCCTGGATGCGGTCTGCGTAAGGTGCCAGCCCTGGCCAGTCATTGTCACTTACGGCTTTTGGGTAGCCGTCCCGAACTCGATCCGCCTGCACATCGTAGCTGAGGTAACGGCCATCGCTGAGGAAGTAATACACCGTGTTGGCATCTTTGTAGAACGCGGCATCGATCAGCTGTTTGTAATCGGCAAGCCCGGGCCAGTTGTAATCAGTCACTGGAGTCGGGTAGCCACTGTCGGTTTTATCCAAGACGGTATCGTAGCGCCAGTAGCGGCCGCTTTGACCAAAGAAGTAGCTCTTGGCATTGTGCCACTGGTGAGCGGCGGTCAGATCGAGCTGAGAGATCTGATAGCTGACCGACACGTCGTTTTGCATAAAACGGTAGTGATTGATTCCCTGGGGAGCGGCTGGATCCTGCCATTGGGTTTCGCCATTATTCAGAGTGTCGACCAGAGTGTTGTTACGGTACACCTCAACTTCGGCCGAGCTGCCATTGACCCAACTGAACGCACCGTTGTAGTACATCAGTTTGCGAACGCCAGGTTCACCGACCATCGGGGTACTGGCGAAATCGGTTTGAGTGCCGGTATCCGCGGCCAAAAAGCGCACAATGGTCGGAGTAATGGCCGTTTGCGCGGCGTATCCGTACAGGCCACCAAAATCGGTGTTAACCGGATTCTGGGTCACTTGACTGAACTCGGTGTTCAACGACTGATTGGTCGCAATAAAAATGGTTTTTTCCTGACTGGTCTGATTGCCGTGGCCGCATCCGGTCACCGGCGTGCGACCATGGTCGGTGGTGACCAGAACCAGCCAGTCTTCACCTTGCTGTTCACGCTGCTCGACGGCGTCCAGTAATTGGCCCAGACGCTGGTCGGCCGCTTTAATGGAGGCATTGTACGCGGATCCAAAACACTGACTGTGGCCGACTTCATCCGGTTCATCCAAATGCAAAAAGATGAAATCCGGATCCTGACTGCTTAGTGTGGTCAGCGTCTGTTGTAAATTGCTGTCATCGGTGCCGCCTGAGGTATAACGGGTCATTAGCTCCAAATCGTTTCTGAAAAACTGTGTGTGGATCGGTGCCCAGGTACTGAAACTGGAGATATCCGCCTGAGGGTTGGCTTCCGCAATGTAGCGATAAACGCTTTTCACATCACTGTTGGCAAGCCCGGAGTCATTGTTGGTCACCTGATGTCGGTCAACCCACATGCCTGTCAGAATCGTGGCCCAGCCGGGGCCGCTTTTGGTCAGTTGCTCGGTGGATGTACCGGCGATCCCGCCCGTATAAGCTTTGGTGATATTGAGACGGTCAAAGGCCGGGGTATCGACGCCAGCGAGTTTTTCGTATTGCAGCCCGTCGATTCCGATCAAAAGTACTTTATTGTCGGCTGCATGCAGCGATAGAGATAAGCCAGCTAAAGCCAGGCCAAGTAACGTTGTTTTCATTGTTCCTCCATGATGAGTGTGTAACTAACTATTTGGTATAGTCCAGTATTACTTTAGGTGAGCTATATGAATGTCGCTTGAATGATCAAAGACATATTTGTGTTGAATTGATGACATCGATTATTGGTGTGTCATTGCCCCAACAAATGACCGGCGAGTCATTGCCAACAAAAAAAGCCAGCAGAGCGCTGGCAAAAGGAGGATGAAACAGGGAATGTACAGTATGTTAAACGATGGTCTGGGTCGCGCTGAGCAGCCACTGTTTTTCGTCGGTATCCAGATGGGGTGCTAAGGCCTCGTAAACTCGATGGTGATAGTGATTCAGCCAGCTCAATTCGTGTGCATCAAGTAGGCTGGTATCCAGCGGTGCGGTGGCGATTGGCGCGAGTGTGATGGTGTCAAAGCCATAAAAGGTGCCGAACGCATTGCGTTCCATCTCGATGACTTTCATGATGTTTTCGATACGCACGCCGTATTCGCCTTCACGGTAAACACCGGGCTCGTTAGTGATCACCATACCAGGTTTGAGCGCCACTTCTTTCAGGTTCTGTGAGAAGTTTTGCGGTCCCTCATGGACGTTGAGACACACACCGACTCCGTGGCCGGTACCACATTTATAATCGATACCGTGTTGCCACAGGACGCCGCGTGCCAGCACATCCAGATTGGCGCCGGTCGATCCCTGAAGAAAGCGGGCCTGAGTCAGACGGATCACGGCTTTTAACACCAGGGTATAATCGCGGCGTTGTTGCTCAGTCGGCTGGCCAAAGTGAAATGTGCGGGTGATGTCGGTGGTGCCGTTGAGGTACTGACCGCCGGAGTCGACCAGAAAAAATTGGCTTTCATCAACGATCACGTTGCTTTGCGCATCGGCAGCGTAGTGCATTTTGGCCCCATGGGCGGCGAATCCCGCGATGGTGCGAAAGCTTTCGCCGATGTAATTCGGATTCTGCTGACGCCAGGCGCGCAGCTGTGCTTCCGCAGACAACTCGGTTACTTGGCCACCGGGCACTTGTTGTTCCAGCCAGTGCATGAACCGCACCACGGCGACACCGTCCATCACCAGGGCTTTTTCCATATTGGCCATCTCAACCGGGTTCTTCTGAGCTTTCATGTCGGTGATGGGGCAAGGCTCGCCATGTACATCAATTTCTTTGGGGATTCGGCTGATCAACAAGCTGTCCGTGCTGGCAGGGTTGAGAGTCAGGCGGGAGCCTTGGCCGAGTGTGGCAAGCGTTTCACTGACTGCGCTGTATGGCTGCGCCGTCACGGACTGCTGCAACAGCGTAGCGGCGACATCGGCAGGCAGCTTGTCTGGTTCGATAAACAATTGGCATGTTTCTGTGGTGATCAGAAGGTAGGATTCTGACTGTGGGCAATACAGAGTGTCGCCACCACGGATATTTAAGGTCCACATCACGTCATCCAGCGTCGAAACCAGCAACGCATCGCTCTTTCGCTGCGTCATCCAACTGCGGATTGCGGTCAGTTTGTCCGTGGTCTCAACCCCGGCGTATTCCAGATCATAGTTAAACACTCGGGTCTCTGGACGCGATGGCCTATCTGTCCAAATCGGGTCAATGAGATCATGATCGAGCACCAATTCTATGCCTTTGTCAGCAAACGCCAGGGTTAACTGCTGATAGACATTCACATTGATTGTCCGCCCGTCCACGCCGACTCTTGCGCCGGGTGGTAGTGTATCGGTCAGCCATTCGGCAATGGTTGGGGTTTCCGCTTGTCTGGCTTTAAACAGGTTTAAGCCTGATCCAGTCAGTTGTTCTTCTGCCTGAATATAGTAGCGGCCATCGGTCCAGACACCACCGCCGTCTGCGGTGATCACGGCATCGCCAGCCGAGCCGGTAAAGCCGGAGATCCAGCTGCGAGCCAGCCAGTGATCGGCCGAGTATTCGCTGTTATGTGGATCGTTGTTGGTGACAATGTAGGCGGCCAGCGAGTGCTGACTCATGGCCTGGCGCAAAGCCGCCAGACGCTGACAGATCGAATTCATACTTACACAGTTCCTAATCGATTATGGGTACAGAAAAGATGATGTTCATCGTTGCCACTCGGAGTTGGCGGCTGTTGGGCGCAGAGTTCGCTGGCCTGAGGACAGCGGGTGCGAAATACGCAGCCACTCGGTGGATTGAGGGGAGAGGGTAAATCGCCGGGCAGAAGCTGCACGTCACGCTGGCGTGCCAGTGTGGGATTGGCTATTGGCACGGCAGACAGCAACGCTTGAGTGTAGGGATGCTGAGCCTGGTCAAATACCTTGTCGTACCGGCCCATTTCCATGGGTTTACCGAGATACATCACCATCACCCGATCACTGATGTGGCGCACGACGCTAAGGTCGTGTGCAATCATCACTAAGGTCAGCCCCATTTCCTGCTTGAGGTCATCAAGCAGATTGATCACCTGGGCCTGAATGGAGACATCCAGTGCGCTGACTGGTTCGTCGCATACCACCAGATCCGGATTGAGGATCAAAGCTCGGGCAATGCCCACCCGCTGGCACTGACCGCCGGAAAACTCATGCGGATAGCGGTTACGCTGGCTGGGCAAAAGGCCCACTTTGTCCATCATCGCCATGACACGTTGCTCGACCTGAGGGCGTTTGAGCTGTGGCTCATGGGTCAGCAGAGGCTCAGCAATGCATTCGGCGATGGTCAGACGCGGGTTGAGTGAGGCTGAGGGATCCTGAAATATCATCTGAAACTCACGGCGACGATGTGCCAGTGTGCGTTTATTAAAAGCGCGCATGTCGTCACCTTTCCAGTTGAGCGTACCGCTGGTGGGTTCAACCAGACGCAGCAGTGCACGTGCCAGTGTTGATTTACCACAGCCGGACTCGCCAACGATTCCCAGCGTTTCCCCGCGGTAGACATCAAGATCGATACCGTTGACGGCCTGAACAATTTTACGCCGGCTGGGTAGAAAGTGCTTACCCACCTGAAAGTGCACTTTCAGTTCGCGAGCGGAGAGTAAAATATCGTGTTGTTCCATGACGTGTTCCTTATGCCGAGCGAACCAAGGGGGTGACGTTGTGTTGTCCCATCACGTGACAGGCAATGGCCTGACTCGGACTCAGTGGCAGAAATGCCGGCGTGACTGCACTGCAATCCGGTCGGTAGTGGCTGCAACGTTCTTTGAACGGGCAACCTTTGCTGTTGATCAGCGCACTGGGCGGATTTCCCGGTATCGTCGGCAGTCGCTGCATGTCTTCACTGATCGAGGGAATCGCTTTCAACAACCCTTGGGTATACGGATGAGCGGGTTGGCGGAACAGGGTGTCGGTGTCCGCCTCTTCCATTTTTCGGCCGCCATACATCACTAGTACCCGATCGCACATTTCCGCGACCACGCCCATATCATGGGTGATCAGCAAAATGGCGGTGTTGAATTCGTGTTGCAGATCGCGCAGCAGAGCTAGAATTTGAGCTTGTACCGTAACGTCCAGCGCTGTCGTGGGTTCGTCTGCAATCAGCAATTCCGGGCGACACAGCAATGCCATGGCGATCATCACCCGTTGACGCATCCCGCCGGAAAGCTCGTGAGGATATTGAGTCAATCGCGTTTCAGGGGACGGAATGCGCACGGCATCCAGCATGCGGATGGACTCGCGGCGAGCTTCGGCTTTGCTCATCCCTTTGTGGACCATCAGCACTTCACACAACTGCTTGCCGATTTTCATAAACGGATTGAGCGAGGTCATCGGATCCTGAAAGATCATGCCGATTTTCTCCGCCCTCACGCGATTGAGCTGGCGTTTGGACATGGTGAGCAGGTTTTCACCATGAAAGTTGGCCTCACCGTTGACCAGACCGTTCTCGGCGGTCAGGCCCATCAGGGCAAACACCGACTGACTTTTCCCCGAGCCCGATTCTCCGACGATCCCCAGCGTCTCACCCGCGGCAATCTGATACGAGAGGTCACTGACTGCCTGAACCTGACCGTCTGGGGTGACAAAGCGTACGTTCATATTCTGAATCGATAAAATGGTCATATCGGCTCCTTAGCGATCTTTCGGGTCGAGGGCATCACGCAGGCCATCGCCGATGAAGTTAAAGCAAAACAGAGTGGCCACCAGAAACAACGAAGGGAACAGCAGCAGCCACAGGGCAACATCGATCGTTTTGGCGCCTTCGGCAATCAGGATGCCCCAACTGGTGTCTGGTGGCTGGACGCCGAGTCCGAGAAAGCTGAGAAAAGATTCGAACATGATGAATCCCGGCACCATGAGTGAGGAATACACCATGACGATGCCAAGGACATTGGGCAGAATGTGTCGGCAGACGATGGTGAATTTAGACACGCCAATTGAATGTGCGGCTTCGATGAATTCGCGCTTCTTGATACTGAAGGTGACCCCACGTACCACTCGGGCAATACCAAGCCAGGAGACCATGCCGATGACCACGAAAATCAGATAAATATTGTTGCCGAACAGGGTTACAAACAGGATCACCATGAACATGAATGGCACCGAATCCAGCACTTCAATGATGCGCATCATGGCACTGTCGACCATACCGCCTACGTAGCCGGAAATACTGCCCCAGATGGTGCCGATCACCACCGCGACCAGCGCCCCCATAAAGCCGACCATGATGGACAAACGACCGCCTTTCATGGTGCGCGCAAACAAATCCTGACCAAGATCATCGGTACCGAAGTAGTGTCCGCTCTCAAGAGATGGCTTGCCCAGCACATAAGGTTCAGCAACTACGTTCCAGTCTATCTCATCATGGTTGTAGGGAGAGAGGCTGGGGCCAAAGGTAATGCACAAAATAATAAGCAGCAGTACGTAGACCGACGCCATGGCCGCGCGATTTTTACGAAAGCGGGCCCAGGCGTCCTGCCACAGGCTGCGGCCTTCGACGGCCTCCACTTGAGCTGCCATGCGTTCAGACAGCAAGGTACTATCGAGTTTTTTTGTCGTCAGCATCCTGCCTCCTAAATGCGGATACGCGGGTCGATCACGGTGTAGAGTAAATCGACGATCAGGTTGAAGAAGATGGTGAGCGAGGCGACGATCAGCGTAATGCCCATAACCAGGCCGTAGTCGCGATTGAGCGCTCCGGATACGAAGTGCTGCCCCATGCCACCAGTGCCAAAAAAGATGTCGATGATCACCGACCCGGTCACAACGGCGACAAAAGCCGGGCCGAGCATGGCAACCACTGGGATCAGAGAAGGGCGCAGTGCGTGATGGAACAGAATGTAACGGGTAGACAGGCCCTTGGCTTTGGCGGTACGGATGTAAGGCTGATTGAGGGTTTCTATCATGGCTCCGCGCATCACTCGGGCGATACTGGCAATAGAACCTATCGCCAGGCTTAACACCGGCAGGATCAAAAACGCCAACTTGCCGCCTTCCCAGCCACCGGCCGGCAGCAGGTTGAGCTGGATAGAAAAAATGGTCACCAGAACTGGCGCCAGCACAAACGCAGGGATCACCACTCCGGTCATCGATAGCGACATCAGCAAATAGTCCAAGCGACTGTTGCGTTTGAGTGCAGCGACCGTGCCAAGCAACATGCCGCAAGGCACTGAAATGCAAAACGACAGCACACCCAGTATGGCCGAGACTGGCCAGGACTGTGCGACCAACTGAGTAACGCTAAAATCCTGATAAACAAAGCTGGGACCGAGATCGCCACGAACGAAGTTGCCAATGTAGATAAAGAACTGAACCAGAAATGGTTCATCCAGGTGGAATTTGGCTTCGATATTAGCGCGCACCACTTCTGGCATCGGACGCTCCATATCAAACGGACCGCCGGGTGCGATGTGCATCAGCCAAAAGGAAACCAGCGCGATGAACAGCAGCGTCGGAACCGCGATGAGCAGACGACGCAGAATGTAGAGCAACATAATGATTCTCCGAGTAACCGCGAAAAAGGGAGCCGGGTGTGTTCATGCCGAACCGCAGACACCCGGCCCCAAATACGGCCCGGTTAATGGGCTTTCATGTACACGTTTTTGCGGTAGTAAGAGGATTCTGGGTTGGTGCGCTCGTAGCCCCCAATGTAGGGTTGGCGCAGATACTGATCGTTACCCGGACGGTAGACCGGAATGATCGCCATATCGTCCAGCAGTAAGGCTTCGGCTTGCAGGTACTCTTGGGACGGATCATCGAGCACTTTCGAGTCGGCCATGAGCTGGTCATATTTCGGGTTGTTATAGCGCGAGTCGTTGTACTCACCCGTGGAGACAAACAGATCTAACCAGGTCGATGCTTCGTTGTAGTCTGCGGTCCAGCCACCGCGGCTGATGTTGCCTGGATCTTTCAGGGCGTAAAATACTTTCGGCTCCAGCTGTTTGATCTCCACCTGAGCGCCGAGCACGCTTTTCCACATGCCTACCATAGCCGTTGCCACTTTCACATCGGTGGAAAAGGTCGGTAAGGTGAACGTCAGCTTCAGCGGTTTGTCTTTGCCGTAGCCTGCTTCGGCCAGCAGCGCTTTGGCTTTGTCGTTACGCTGTTTCTGATTCCAGTTGGCAAACTCAGGTGTCTGGGAAGTAAATCCATCGGTTTGCGGAGGCACCAGGGTATACATAGGAATGCCACCGTTTTTCAAAATGGCTTTGGTGAGAATGTTGCGATCAATGGCGTAAGACAGCGCTTTGCGAACCCTTACATCCTGAGTCGGACCTTTTTGAGTGTTGAGATAATAGAATCTGGAGCCAAGTGACGCGCTGGTGTTGGCGACTTGTTGCGGGTATTCCTTCAGCAGCTTTTTCTTTTGCGCCGCTGGAATGGATAAGGCTTCGTCGATGTCTCCGGCCAGGTAACGATTGAGTGAAACATTGGCGTCACCGATAGGCAACCAGGTGATCTTTTCCAACACGACGTTCTCGTAATCCCAGTAGTGCGGGTTTTTCACCATCACCAATTTTTCGTTCACTTTCCATTCGGAAAGCGTAAAAGCGCCGTTGGTCACTATGTATTGTGGCTGGGTCCACTCGCTCGCGTACTTTTCCACGGTTGCCTGATGTACGGGCGCCAACACCGGATGGCTGAGCAATTTGATGAAAAACGGCACCGATTGCTCGAGCGTGACTTCAAAAGTGTGCGCATCGATCGCCCTTACGCCCATAGTCTGCGGGCTGGCTTCGCCTTTCATGATTTTGTCCGAGTTTTTGATTTTGGGAATGGCGGCAAACCAGGCGTAAGGCGAGGCGGTTTTCGGATCCAGCAGGCGTTGCCAACTGTAGACAAAATCCTGCGCGGTTACCGGATCGCCATTGGACCAGTGGGCGTTACGCAGGGAGAACGTGTACACGGTGTTGTCGTCATTTACGGTCCAACTGCTGGCTATTCCGGGAATGGTTTTCCCGGTTTTGTCCTGAATGGTGAGTCCTTCAAACAGGTCTCGACCGAGGTTAAACGCTGGCTCCGCGGCCTGTTTTGCTGGGTCAATCGACGTGACTTCCGCGCCGTTATTGAGGGTGATTTCCTGTGTTGTTGCGAGTTGCGTTCCTGCAGGGTAAGGCTTGGCGATAGCCCCGGCTGAAAAAGCACCGGCAATCGCGGCACTCAGCATCAGTAGTTTGCTTATCTTCATGACTTCCTCGTTGTGTTTTTGTCGTTATGCAACAAGGAAAAGGTATAT